>JBEBCV010000025.1:0-5520 GCA_041157505.1 Chloroflexota bacterium
CCACAACCCGGTGGATATGCTTGCATCGGCATCGCCAAGTCAATATGCTCAATGTTTAAATCTCCTTCTGCAAGATGATTGTGTAGATGGTGTCATGGTCATTCTCCCACCACCGCCAATGTTCAAAGCAGAGGAAGTGTCAAAGGCAGTAAATGAGGTCATTGGAAAATTCGAAAAACCAGTAGTGATTGCATTACTCGGGTCGACTTTGGTTGAGAATGCGAGGAATGAGTTCGCGGAAATGAAGGTGCCAACATATCCCTTCCCGGAGCGGGCGGCATCTGCATTGGCTGTGTTGGTGAGAAGAGCTTTGGACGGTGGACGACAGACAATGGACAATGGTTTTATGGTCAATGGTCAATCGTCCATGGTTGGTTTATCAACGGATGAACTCATGCAAGCCTATGGTATTCCCATTGCGCCAATCAAACTTGCTAATAGCGCAAGTGAAGCAGTTTCAATTGCCAATGAACTCGGTTATCCGGTAGTGATGAAGATCGCCTCGCCAGATATTCTGCATAAGTCCAATATGGGCGGGGTGATATTGGATATTAATGACGAAGCATCGCTCAAAAACAGTTTCACCGAAATCATGAAACGGGTTGAAAAGCTTATCCCGCCGCCGCAAATTGATGGAGTACATATTCAACGTCAGATCGCTGATGGGCAGGAAGTGATCGTTGGCATGGTACGCGACCCACAGTTTGGTCCGCTGATGATGTTCGGCTCGGGCGGTGTGGAGGTGGAAGGGCTCAAAGACGTGGCATTCGCTTTGGGTCCGCTGAATCAGGCTGAGGCTGAGTCCATGATGCGTAACACTTGGGCTGGAAAGAAGTTAAAAGGCTTCCGAAGTATTCCGCCGGTAGATGAGGAAGCGGTCAAGGATGTATTGGTCAAATTATCACGCCTTGCCATTGAACACGAAGAGATCGAAGAAATCGAGATCAATCCATTGTGTGTGCTGACCAAAGGTGCAATCGCGGTGGATGTGAGAATCAAAATCAGGTAGGCATCACGCCTGCCTGATTTTGATTCTGATCAACTTATATTTTCTTCTTCGCCTGCTCAACCACCTCGACCACTTCGGGAAGGTCTATACCCAGCTCGCGAAGCTTTTCCACAGTAGGAATGCTGTTCTTATCCCAGCCGCGGCGTTCGTAAACGGCATCCATCAGCTGCTCGTATTGCATTTCGCGATATTTGCGGAGATGAGCCATCTTCTCTTCAGTGGACAAACCCGTTGGGTCGATCTCGACCAAGCGCATCAATTGTTCATCGTAGCGTTCCTGGCGCGACTCGTATTCAATCTTGGTCACTGGACCCATCGCACGATAAGGCGGGAAATCATGTTGACGTCCTACACGTCCCATGCGTAATGCGAAAACCTTTTGGAAGTTATAGACGCGTTCTGATTGTGCCAGCAAGTCGTCGGACTTGGTCGGTTTGCCTGTCACACCCTGATGGATCCACGTGTAATTTTCAACGTGCTCCTCTACTTTGGCAGGTTCCTTGGTCTGCTTATTGTTCGCCGGAGAAATATCGTTCCATGGAAGTTTGCACAAGCCATGCAGGCTGAACCACGTCCGCCACATGGGGAAGTAATGCAGCGCCTCGGCTTTATCTTGAAAACTTGGCAGAAGGTTATGAACCTGATCCATGAAGATAAGCCAGGCTTCGTCGTGTTGCGGACCTTTAGTGGCAAGACCGTACCCACCTTGTTGAGCAAGCGACTCTTTGGTGAGGTATTCAGAGATCTCCATGCCTTTGATCTCCATGCCGATGTCATGCATAAAGACTGGGTCGCCGCCGAATTCATGAGCAAAGTATTCCTTCATGTAGCGCACACCCTGACCAACGATCACGCCAAAGCCCTCACCCTGCGCCATCTGGTGAATCAATTCAAGAGCTGCCGCGCCATTGCCAAAGTTCAACTCCAGCCCGCCGGTATGCTCCTTGTTCAAAATACCTTCTTCATAACATTCCATCGCAAAGGCAATGCAGTTCGCCACTGAGATCGTGTCGATGCCGTAGGTGTCGCAGTAGAAGTTGAGTTCGAGAACTTTTTGCGCGTCGAAGTTGCCGATGTTCGAGCCAAGTCCGGCGGCGTTCTCATATTCAGGTCCATCTACCAGAACGCAGGTCCCAGCATAAGGTCCGGTTTGAATCGGGAATTGATCCACACCATGTGAGCAAGACATCGTGCATCCCAACCAGCATCCATCCGGCAATCCCTGGGTAAATTTTTCCTTCCATATTTTCGAGTCGATCTTATAGGTTTCAGGATGGGAACCATAACGGAAGTTATGCGTCGGTAATAGGTCAAAGTGGTCCATCACATCCACAATGTTCGCAGTTCCGATCTTGCGCATTTGATTCTGCGAATCATCCAGATCTGTGATCTCTTTGTTGATACGCTGCCCAGCCTTGCGGATGAGCGCCATATCTGCCACACCGTTCTTGTCGCCACCCATGTCTGTAAAGCGGCAAACAATGGCAGCGATCTTCTTGTCACGGAAGACCCGTCCTGCACCGCCACGACCCGCCTGCTTGAAGCGCGCCTCTTTCCGACGGACATCGTACCAGGTGGAGTTGATCGCTGCAATGCGGGTGTGCTCAGCGGCTTGACCAGTAGACAGAACAGAAATTCCGCGTTTGCCTTTTTCGTCGCCGCCATATTTCGCTGTAAGGATGTTTGCGATCAAATGCGAATCTTCCGCTTCAAATGAGTACGGTTCGATCGTGACCCGACCATTATCGCCATCTATGAAGATAATTACATCTTGATCCGCCTTGCCCTGAATTTCGAGTGCATCAAAACCTGAGAACTTGAGGAATGGCGCAAAATACCCACCCACGTTGCTGTCGATGACGTTACCGGTCAACGGGCTTAGGGTCACCACAGTCGATTTTCCACTACCTGGGTAGGCAGTGATGCCGCAGATCGGACCATTGGCAATGACCAGTTCATTTTGCGGGTCATCCCATGTCGTTTCGGATGTAACGGCATCCCATAACAACTTGAGCGCAAATCCACGCCCGCCGGTGAACAGGTCTTTCATTTGCTGAGTGACCGGTTTCTCCAGAATGTTATTCTCGTTCAAATTAATGTACAAAGTGCGGTTGGCATAGCCGCGTTCCACAGGGTGTAGGCTGTACGTAAAATCTGCCAACAAAGTTGACTGTGATAGATCAACGGGTATCGTCATGGACCAAATCTCCTATCTACGATTTACACGAATATGAAAAACTTACTCTTATTATCGTGGAACCTCCCAAATCCGGATACTGATAATCATCCCTTTTAGGGAGTGTCAACAAGCAGGGAGAATTTCGCCCCGTTCTGTGGTTTAATCCGCGCATGAATTTCCCCAAACGCTTGAAATATCATTGAAAAAATAAGGAGAACACCATGACAGCCTATGTGATCGTTGATATCGAAGTCACCGACCCGGAAGGGTATGAAGAATACAAACGCCTTGCACCGCCTGCAGTGGCGTTATATGGCGGCAAGTACATTGCACGGGGCGGACACACTGAAACATTGGAAGGCGATTGGTCGCCGAAACGTTTGGTCATTTTGCAATTCGAAAGCGTGGAGCGCGCCAAGGCTTGGTTGAACTCACCAGAGTACGCAGAAGCGCGGGCGTTACGGCATAAGTACGCAAAGTCTGAAATGGTTGTGATTGAAGGGGCATGATTTGAAAAGCCTTGAAAAATTTATAGCGCAATTCGAAGGCAAGACCATCAGCGTTGCATTGAATGACCTTGAAACGGGCAGGGAATTTTTTATCAATGCTGATGTGATGATGCATCCTGCCAGCACCATGAAGGTGCCGGTAATGATGGAGGTGTTCCGCCAGGCAGAAGCAGGGCTTCTTTCACTGGATGAACGGCTGGAAATATACAACTCTTTCACAAGCATTGCCGATGGCAGCAAGTTTTCACTTGATGAAGCAGATGATTCAGAGTTGTCTCTTTATCAGCACATTGGTGAAAGCGAGACAATAAGTGAGCTGACCCGTTTAATGATCGTCCGTTCTTCCAACCTTGCCAGCAACCTGCTCATGGACAAAGTCACTACAGCACGAGTGGACGACATCGTGAAAGAGTATGGCATAGAGAACATGTCCATCATCCGCGAGTTGGAAGATAAAAAGGCGCTGAGCTTGAATATGAACAATGCAGCCTGTGCACGCAGTTCCACGCAGATGATGAGAATGATCGCCGAAGGAAAAGTCGTCTCAAAAAAAGCATGTGATGAAATGATCCGCATCATGCTGGGGCAAGAGTTCAATGAAAGCATCCCAGCGCTCTTACCAAACGAGGTAAAAGTCGCACACAAAACAGGTTGGTCAGGCGAGTTCTTTCATGACATTGGCATCGTCTACCCACCTAACCGCAAGCCATATATCCTTTCGCTATTCACGCATGGCTTCCCCGAAAACAAAGATTACGAAGCCCATCAATGTATGGCACAAATTTCAAAAATAATTTACGAAGAGAGTCTATGATCACAGTCTCCACGCTCACCTATTACCCCGTAAAAGCATGCCGCGGGTTCGACGTACCTGCCAGCAACATCACGCGTATGGGTCTTGAACATGACCGCCGTATGATGGTCATCACGCCGAATGGCGAGTTTCTGACTCAGCGTGAGTATCCGCGTCTGGCGTTGATCACTCCCACGTTAAAGAATGAAGCGGTCACTTTATCCGCACCGGATTTCGATTCGCTTCAGATCGGCATTCAAACTTCCGGCACACCCATGCCCGTCGACATCTGGTCAAGCACAGGCGTGGACGCCATTGATCAAGGCGATGAAGCTGCGGCATGGCTGTCCGACTGGCTTGGCACATCCGTGCGCCTCGTCCACATTGCCGATGGGTTCAAGCGCAAAATAAATCCGCTTTACGCCGTGAACTCGGATGATCACACCGGATTTGCAGACGGTTATCCAATTTTGATCATCTCGGAAGAATCGCTTCAGGACTTAAACTCGCGGCTTGATTCGGCGCTGCCAATGAATCGCTTCCGTCCGAACCTTGTGGTCAAAGGTTGTGAGCCCTTCGCAGAAGACACGTGGAAACGTATTCGCATTGGCACAGTGGAAATGGCGTTGGTCAAGCCATGTCCACGCTGCGTGGTGACGACCATCGACAAAGACACACTGGCGAAAAGCAAAGAGCCGCTCAAAACTCTGGAGAAATTCCGAAGGCATGAGTTAGGCGCGATCTTTGGGATGAATACGATTCCCTTGAACGAAGGGAAAATTGAAATTGGAATGAATGTGGAGATTCTGGAATAATGAACTTTATCGACATCCTCGGCTGGATCGGCTCAGCAACCTATCTATTAGCTTTCGGTTTGAATTCCGCCAAGAAAGTAACCAGTGACTCGTTCACCTACCAGGGCATGAATATTTTCGCGGGCGTCATCATGACGTATTACACCTTCAATCATGGCGCCTATTCGGCAACCGCGCTAAATTCCATTTGGGCGATCATTGGCGTGGTGACGTTG
>JBEBCV010000026.1:0-11141 GCA_041157505.1 Chloroflexota bacterium
ACGAGTCCCATTGGGCGAACATCGTCTTCCTTGAAGCGGATCGCCTTACCGCTGGCAGTGACAAGCAGGATCTCTTTCTTTCCGTTCGTGATGCCAACCGCATTGAGTTTATCCCCTTCGTTGACCTTGACTAACACAAAGGTCTGCGACGAAGGACCAGGCAGTTCGGTAACAAGACTTTTCTTGATCATGCCAAAACGCGTGGCGGTCAGAACACAAATTTCTTCGCCCAGTGAAGATTTACTGGCTGGCAGGGAAAACACAGCTGAAAGCGTATCTGTATCACTCAACGGGGAGACACGATGCCATGGCACGCCCTGACTCATCTTGTTCGCTTCGGGGATCAAATGTGCAGCAACTGCAGCGGCTTTGCCTAGTTTGCTCACAAAGTAAATCGTATCGGTGGTCGATGCCTTGACCAGGAATCTGGGCGCATCATTGCCAGAATGTCGCGGTTGTTTATCGTCTGCGGTGCGCGAGACCAAGCCATCATCGGTCACACCGATCCATACTGAAGCTTGAGGCAGTTGGCTGGCTGTAATGGCAGAGCCTGCCTTGGCGCCTTCCTTTACACTGACGATCTGTGTGCGGCGGCGGTCGCCATAAGCGGCTTTCACTTTTTGGAGTTCGTCTGCGACCACACCACGCATGAGCTTGGGTGTCTTCAACAACTTGGTCAACTCAGCAATGATGGCGGTCACTTCCTTGTATTCAGTTTCGATCTTTTTGCGTTCAAGCGCGGCAAGACGGCGCAATTGCATATCGAGGATGGCGGTCGCCTGCAGCTCAGAGAGTTTATAACGCTTCATCAGTTTGGCGCGAGCGGCATCAACATCTGGCGCAGAGCGGATCAGTTCGATGATCTCATCCAGATTTTTCAGGGCGACAAGATATCCTTCGAGGATGTGGGCTCTCGCCTTGGCTTTTTCCAGATCAAATTCTGCGCGCCTCTTGATGACCGTAAGCCTGTGCTCCAAATAGACACGGAGTGCCTGTTTGAGAGTTAAGGTGCGCGGTTCACCGTCCACCAATGCCAGCAGGTTGATGCTGAAGGTGGTCTGCATCGGAGTGCGCTTATAAAGATCACGCAAAACAAAGTTGGGGTCCGCGTTCTTGGTCAGTTCGAGGACAATACGCATGCCCTGGCGGTCTGATTCATCGCGCAAGTCAGAGAGACCTTCGAGGTGACCATCACGAGCCAGCTCGGCGATGCGTTCGATCAAACTGGACTTGTTGACCATGTATGGCAGCTCAGAGACGATGATGCGGCTCTTGCCGCGTTCCATCTCTTCAATGTGTGCCTTCGCCTGCACCATGATTCGTCCACGCCCTGAGCCATACGCCGACTCAATGCCTTCATCACCCTTTTCTTCGATGATGAGACCGCCGGTTGGGAAGTCTGGTCCCTTTACGAATTTCATCAACTGCTCAACATCGATATCGTCGAGCTTCTCCCAGCGTTCGAGCATGAACACGAGGGCGTCCACAACTTCACTTAAGTTATGAGGCGGGATCGACGTCGCCATACCAACAGCAATACCGGTCGCACCATTTACGAGCAAGTTCGGAATAGCTGCAGGCAGAACACCCGGTTCTTCGAGGGTATCGTCAAAGTTCGGGACGAAGTCCACCGTATTTTTGTTGAGATCCGTCAACAGGTCGAGGGCGGCGGCGGTTAATCGCGCCTCGGTATAACGCATGGCAGCGGGCGGATCACCATCGACGGAACCGAAGTTGCCTTGTCCATCCACGAGCATGGTGCGCATGGAAAAATCCTGCGCGAGACGAGCCATCGCTTCATACACAGACGAGTCACCGTGCGGGTGATATTTACCCAGCACTTCACCAACGATACGAGCTGATTTTTTATATGCGGTGTCCGCACGAATGCCCATGTCATACATCGCGTATAAAATGCGGCGCTGCACCGGCTTCATACCGTCACGGGCATCCGGCAGCGCGCGCGAAACAATGACCGACATGGCGTAATCAAGATACGCCTGCTGCATTTCGGTGTCGATATCAATTTTTCGTACGATACCAAGTTCCATTTAAATATCCTTTTTGAACCACAAAGAGAGAAATCTGTTCTTCTTCGCGCACTTGGCGTGCTTCGAGGTAAAGTTTATGGCGAATTAATGTTCTATCGCGGGGCTTATCTTACGGGCAAAAAAGGGATGCGTCAAGTCCCCCACACTTTTGGGTGATAGCATTCAATTTACATATCACTACAATGATTATCATTAGAGGTGCAGTATGAAACTTAACACGTCAAAAGATGTTTGGATCGCCCGTGTGATCGCATGGGTCTTGTTGTGTTTCCTTTCGAGTGGAATACTCTTTATAACCACCTTCATGGTGGGTCCCACTCTCTTCGTCATCCCCAACCTCACCGATAAGATCGCTGTTGCACTCTATTGCCCTGGCGCAGAAAGCACATCCACACAGGAAGGAGCATCTGTTCCGACCACCTCAGACCCAAATGGCACACGTGGTCACACTGTTGAAGTCACCTGCTACTTTCCCGATGGGCATACAGACATCATTGATAATGGTGAGTATGCCATTGCATCTATTGGTGGCATCTTTGGCATGGGTGGGTTGATCGGGCTGGTGATCTCCACTCCCTTGATGTTTTTACCGTTCATTTTTATCCGAAAGAAAAAAGACCAAAAAATAAAAAAAAAGAGGATGCTTCTAATAAGCATCCTCTTTTTTCAACAAAACCGGTCAGGGCTTGAGATTGGTCTCACGTGTACCGCAAACACCCTTCAAGTTCTCTTCAGAACATACAGTTACTGTGATCTGCATCTTATTGCCTCGAATGTTGTAATCGAATTTTGGTCCGGTCACCGTTACTGCACCCTCTCTCGGAACCGTTTCGACCCAGGTTAAGCCATCGCAGCCTGTTGTAATGGGGAAATTGTTATACGTCACAGAACGAGAGATATTCTTCACCGTATCACGCATCACAATTTGAACGGAATTCAAGACATAATTACTTTCACTTGTGATCACCAAATTCATCCAGGATGCGCCGCCACAAGAGTGCATGCCTTGTCCCTGCAATTTGAAATCAATGGTTGGAACGGTCGTTGCTGTACTGGTAGGCGTAGGCGGCGGGGTAACAACCGGTAGTAAAAGTTGATTTCCCTCAAATTCAGCATACTCTCCCCACACCCAACAATAATCAGTGAACACATATGGATTGGGGATGTAAAAATATTGACTGGTGGGATCACGTCCGATCACATCAACTTTCATGCCAACCAACATTGAACCAACGATCTCATAAGATTTACCCGGACCTGTTCGACAATGGGTCGGACGAGTCACCCTCATTTCCACTGGCTCCGGGGTGAATGTAAATGTAGGTTCCGTGGTTACGGTCTCTGTCCCGGGTGGAACCGTCAAGGTTGGGGTCTCTGAGGGATAGCGCGCTGTGAGATAGATCAATGTGGGAGTAAAGGTCATCGTCAAAGAAGGCGTAACACTTGGGAGAGGTGTTGGTGGTGCGTTCTGTGTCAACCCGGCAACGATGGTTTCCACAGCAGCGGTACTTGCGGCATCTGCAGGTTGAATAGATTGCCCAGGGATCGCACACGCCAGAGCAAAGAAAATCGTAAAAATGAATGGGATAAATTTTTTCCAACGAGGCATGGATTGCTCCTGTTTCATTCTTCAATTATGACACGAAAATCAAAGATGCCATATCAGGTATCCCTTGCCCAGCCACTTCTTGTGACAATCCACATCAAATCCCTTTTGCGCCAACGCCTCAACTGATGCAACAAACCACTGTTTCAAACCAAACGTTTTGGCATGAGATGTCTCTGCCGCAGATCTCTTCCAGGCTTCGAAGAAATCATAAATTGGTTCCCCCTTCACCACACGATGGATGTAATTTTTGGGGAGGATGGTCTGAAACTCTTCGACATCAAAGCCAGTATGGAAATTAGTAGAGAATACCAACGCTTCAAACGACCATTCACCTGTTTCCACCCTTCGAGCTACATTCGCCGCCCAAACACTTCCAAAAGGCGTGGATGTCCCTTCCACAAGCAGACCTCCCGGTAAAACATACTCAGCTAACCGTTCATAGGCAGGGACAAAATCTTTTTCTTCATATTGACGTAACACGTTGAAGGCACGGATGAGCCGTACTGTCTCGCCGCTTTGCAATGGCAAATTGAAACCACCTAACCGAAAGAAGGTCTTTTCGTCAGCAAAGGGTAGTGCCGCTTCGACTCGTTCCTTATCAATTTCCACGCCCAGGATTTTCAGATTTGGGTTAACCCGCCGAAACCGACTGGCACTCTCGAGTGTAGTCCGCGCATCAAAGCCATAACCAAGGTCCACGAACAGGGAGTCAGCGAACAGGCTATCAGTCCGCGTGAGAAGCGATGTCTCGTAGAGGAGGACAAAATTATCGACTCGGCGCAGGCGGTTATCAGCAGTCTTCCCACGCGTGGGTTGTCCTTCAGGTTTTTTAGAAAGCACTTTCTTCATTTACTTCTCAACACACTAAACAAATTACCATCATACTTTTTTCATCTCCAAACTGGGGTTTGGATCGCCAAGGAAGTAACTTCCATCATTGTTTTAAGCAGACCTGCGTTGTTCACAAGCAAGAGCAGAAAAAACACCAGAAGGATTGCCTGAAACCAACGCTTCCCTGCAAGATCACGCCAGGCGAGGGCGAGGAAAAGAGTTATGGCATATGTCCAGTTCGTGGCGTAGAGGAACACGTCTTTGCCATACTGAATGTGAAGCAGAAAATAAAAAAGCAAGGTAACGAGGAATGCGATCGAATACCCATCATACTTTTTGACGATATTCTTCAGGAAAAGCACGCCTCCCAAAGCCAGTAAACCTGCCCATACAAGAACCAATCCATCACCAAGCTGGGTCTCGTAATTTGCAAGGCGCATCGGATCTTTCTTGATCGAAGCACGGAACATCCATACTTTGGTGAAGTTAAATTCGTCGTCAATGGTCAACGGTTCGGGTGCGACGAAGCTGTGCAACGCCATTACACGTGCCAGATAATTTGTCCGCTGCAAAGTGGCAGGGAATTGGTTATGTCCCTCTCCTTCAAGCAGGGACAGATCCCAGAAATAGGGTTGGGATTCTGGATAAACAAAATTATTGAGCAAGGTTAGAGGGACTACAAACAAACCAATGAGCACGCCATAAACAATGATCTGCCTGATGTTGCGCTTGACAAAGAAATGCGCAATGAATGTCTGCCCGACGTTGGAGATGGTAATGCCAAAAGCCATCAACCCGGCAATGACCTGTACATAGAGCGGGCTATCCTTTAGCAACAGGACAAGGAATATAAGAGCTACAGCCGAAAGGTAGATATAGCTTTCGATAACGGAACCAAACACGAGTTGAGTTGCTGAGGCGCCGAAGAGTGCGGCGATCAAAAGTGCATAGAGGCGATGTCCGATCGAGTGTTTTACAAAATACCAGACGAGAAAAACACACAAGGCAGCTGCCAGCGCATTGAGGGTGAAAGCCGCGAAGAGAGTATCCCCTTTGAAGAGGAAGGCAAGAATCCCGACCAACGGGCGGACGATGATGAGGATAAATGGATGGGCAGGACGCCAATAGTAATCACGATATTCTTCTGTTGCAAAACGCCAGCGATACAGGCGGCTATCTGCATCGAAGAATATATCGTCTTCATTATAAGAAGGGCGATTGAAGATGGATGCAAAAATAAGATAAGCGCCAAAGAAGAGAAAGGCGATCAGCAAACCTTCAAGATTCTCATCAATGAAAGTATAAAAGCGGGTTTCATTCCACTTTCTGTGTCTGGCAACATACAATACGATCATTGCGATAAAAAAAGCCGGTATCAGGGCGTTGAAAAAAGAAATTCGAACACTGGCATCCAGATTGAAGGCACTTACATCGAATAGATTTTCGAATGTTTTTGCCATGGTATACAGAGCAGGGATAAAGACCATCATTCCAGCAAAAAGCAGCGCTGCAATGAATGCACTGACACGGTTTATCTGAAATTCCTTAATCGCTCTGCCAAGTAGATAATACAGAAAAAGATTGACCAAACTATGAACAATCATGGTCAATAAAGACACTTGGAAACTTGTGTTATAGAAATTCTCAAAATAAGCGACTGCAAAGTAAGAAAGAGTAATCCCCAATAGCCAAGCCAAAGGGAGGCGTTTATCGAATGACTGCATGTTGATGTCCTTGATCAGCGCAGATGAAGATATGCTGAAAGCAGCATAAAGAGGATCAAACGTGCATTGTTGATCATTTGAAAACCAATGAACGCTAAAAGAGGGATCTGGAACCAACGCTTGCTGGAAAGTTCGCGCCAAGCCAGTGCCAGAAAAAGGGTGATGGCATAGGTCCAGTTCGTAGAATACAGGAACACATCACGTCCGTAACGCATGTGAAGCACAAAAGAAAATAAGACAATAAAAATAAAGGCAAAGGGAAACCGGTTATCTTGCTTGAACAGATTCTTGAGGAAAAGCGCGCCACCTATCGCCACAAGCAAAAGCCACACGGCAACCAGATTCTTACCAAATGTCGTTTCATAACGAGATATTTCCAGCAGATCCTGCTTTTGCGCAGCACGGAACAACCAAACTTTCAGGAATGGAATATCTTCCTTGATCAGAAGCGGGTCTGGCGCAACAAAACTATGCATCACCATCACACGGCTCAAATAATTGGCGCGTAACACGGTTGGCTCAAAAACATTCTTCTCTTCAAACTGCAAAGTAGACACTTCCCAGAGATACGGATGCGCATCAGGATAGATAAAGTTGTTTAGCAGATTTAACGGAATAATAAATACGCCAACGATCAAACCGTATTTAATTAATTGCAGAATATTACGTTTAACAAAGAAATGGGCAATGACCGTTTGGGCAATATTGGAGATTGTGATTCCAAATGAGGTCAACCCGGCAATGACAAGCAGGTACATGGGCTGGTCTTTCAACAGCAAGACCATGAAGATCAACGCTGCAGCGCCGAGGAAGATATAGTTCTCGATCAGGGAGCCAAACGCAAGTTGAGATGTTGAAGCGCCGAACAGACCAGCTATCAGTGAAGCATAGAGTGAATTCGAGGTGTACTCCCGCACAAAGTACCAGACGAGAAAGACACATAACGCACCGGTCAATGCAGTGACGATAAACGCGCCATAAAGCATATCGCCTTTGATGAACAGGGAAGCGATCCATACTAATGGGCGGACGATGATCAACACATAGGGATGAACCGTACGGTCATAGTAGTCTTTATAAAACTCTGTACCAAAACGATAACGGTACAGAGCGCTGTCTGTGTCGAAGTAAATATCGTCGAAGTCAAAGACTGGTTGATTGAAGATGGTTGCGAGCAGGAAATATATTGAAAAGAACAATAGAGCAATGACGATCCCGCCAAGGTTTGAATCTACAAACTTAAAAAAGCGGGTCTGCTTGAAGTTATATCGCTGTGCGGTTGAAAGCAATGTCATCGAGGCTGGAATAGCCGCCAACGTGCCGATAACAAAGAAGAGCAACGTAGTCGAAGGCAAAACATAAGCAAGTACATCAAATTCATTGGGGAAGCGGCTTGCCATAACCACAAGCCCAATAAAAAAGCTGATCACCATAACCGCTAATGCAGCAGAAAGAGCGGCATCCACTTGCTGTTGCTGGAATTTTGATCTCAGCCTACCCAACAACAAGTAAAAGAATAAAGCTATTAACGATTGGGTGACCAAGGAAACAAATAAAATCTCCACCCCGGTTTTGTAATAAGTATCCCAAAAACCCGTTGCAACATAGGCGGGCAAAACGCCCAATGCCCAGGCAAGTAGAAGTCGTTTATTCAGAGTCTGCATCAAATTCGTTCCATTTGAGAATAGAGCGTTTTGGAGTTTACCACATGCCCGAAAGGGACAAAGGTTATCAAATCACACCAGGGATGGTATATTTTTATCCGCATGGACACGCTCAACACCTTCTTCAACCGTTGGAAAACCCCGATCCTCTTCAGTATTATTCTTCTCATTGGCATCTTTGCCCGCACTTGGGAATATGCAGACCTGCCGCCCGGCTTGAACGTGGACGAAGCCTCCATTGGTGTGGAAGCCTACTATCTGTACAAATATGGCATGGACCGGTATGGCATGACCTACCCAGTCCATCTCATTTCCTGGGGCAGCGGACAAAACGCATTCTATGCCTACTTATTAATTCCATTCGTGGCATTGAAAGGCATCAACGCCTTTTCTGTCCGTTTACCGATGATGCTGGCAGGTATCCTTGCCATGCCATTGATGTTCATTGCTGGCAAAAAACTACTGGGTGAAAAATTTGCATTCCTCGCGATGTTCTTTTTAGCGGTCTCGCCGTGGCACATTGTCAACTCGCGATGGGCGGTTGAGTCGAACATCATGCCCTTCCTTTTTCTGGCAGGGTTTACTGCACTCACACTTGCAAATTCAAAGAACTGGTGGTTTGTCGTTTCATCCGTTTTCCTTGCGCTATGTCTTTATGCCTACGGTACAGCATATCTCGGGGTGCCAGTTTTTCTTCTGCTAACTATTCCACTACTTTTGAAGCTAAAGCGCATCTCTTTTCAGCAGGTCATCATCGGCGCAGTTATCTTCCTACTGCTCACCTTTCCGATCATTCTCTTCCTTGCGGTCAATACATTCAAATTAGACACCATGCATCTTGGTGCGATCACTATACCGCGCCTGCCCGTCGAAGCCCGTTATGAAACCATGGCAGCTGTCTTTGGGTCAAGTCCATTCGCGGCAATCACTGAGAATACCCGCATCATGTTTGATGTTTTGTGGAACCAGTCCGATGCCTTTCCGTGGAACTTTGTCGAGCCGTTCGGATATTTTTATAAATTTACCTTTCCACTGGTGCTGGTGGGATTTCTTCTCACCCTGCCATTCAAGTTCATCATAGAGAACCGCAGTGAACGATGGCTGATCGCTGCATGGATGATCGCCGCCCTTGCTGTTGGACTTGTTCACCCCGTCAACCTGACACGTTTCAATATGGTCTTCACGCCCATTTTGTTTTGCGTCGCGCTTCTTTTCCTGGACCTTGAACCACGTCTGCCCAGAATCATTCCTGCCGCTGTAAGCGTGTTCTTTGTCGCATTCCTCTTTTTCAATCGTGCTTATCATGGCGAAGAATACCGTAAGGTGACCAGTGCCGTATTCAACGAAGGGGTAATCCCTGCCATTGAATATGCTATTGAGAAAAGTGCGCCAGATTCTCTGATCTGTTTTACGAACGAGCATTATTCACTCTACATCTATGTGCTTCTAACCCAAAAATTCCACCCCTCAGAATATGTGGATGATCTGGAATGGATCGACCCCGAAGACCCTGCCGACCCTGCGCGGACATTAATTGCGCTCAAGCAATTCCGCTTCACGCCAGAAGCATGTCTAAGCGATCCCCAGGCGACGTACATCCTCACTCTCAAAGAGATCCCGCCAAACGCAAGCATCGAATATAAAGAAAAGAAGTTCGTTAAATTCGTGGTTCATTCGCCGAAGTAAAAAGAGACAGTCATCTTTGGATGACTGTCTCTTTTTTTCTATTTTCAATTTCTTTATACTTGCTCTGCTAACACTTCCAGGATCGTCTGCAGCAAGATGCCATTATTCCAGATCAATAGAGAAACAAATAACAATAAAACCATTTGAAACCATTTCTTATCGTGGAACCTCTGCCAAGCCAAACCCAAAAAGAGGATCAGCGCATAGGTCCAGTTTGGGGTATAGAGAAATAATTCCTTGCCATAACGCAAGTGGAGCACCATATTAAGCATCATGCATCCTATTAACGCGAGTGATAGCCGCCACTGAGGATTCTTTTTGAGATTCAGCAGAAACAACACCCCAGCAAGGATCAACAACCCCAGCCAAATCCATACTGTGACGGTTTGACTCAACAAATCGTACCGGCTGATCTCATCGATCTCGGGCTTGAAAAATCGGAATTGAATGAATGGAATATCCTTTTCATAAAAGACCGGTGTAGGCGCAATCACATTATGGAAGAAGAAAGCGCGTGCCAGGGCTTGAACGCGCAGCGAATTCAACGGGAATAGATTCTGCTTTTCCGCCTGCAGCGTGGATGGCACAAAGAAGAACGGATGGGCATCCGGGTAAAGCAGGTTATTGAGCAGGGTGAACAAAACGAGAAAGACCAAAACAGAAACCACAAAGCGAATCATCTGCTTAATGTTCGGCTTCAGTGTGAACAAGGCGATCACATTCTGCGCGAAATTTGTGTGTGTGATACCAATGGTCACCAAACTGGCGGCAATAAGGGAAGGTAAAGGTTTATCTTTCAGGAGCAGAACGAAGAACAGCAACAAGCTGGCAGCGAGGAAAATGTACGATTCGAGTAACGAACCAAAGATCAAATGCGAAGCGGTCAACCCCAACATGGCAGCGATGAGCGAAGCATAGACTGAATTCCCAGTCGCGGACTTGACGAATATCCATGCAAGATAGACACATATCGCACCACCCAATGCCACGAATACATATGCACCCCAGAGCTTGTTCCCTTTCAGGAAGAACGCGATCAAATCCACGGGCGGTTTGAAAAGCAGGATCATGAACGGGTGAACCGAACGCCAGTAGAAATCGCGCCAGGTGTCGGTGGTGAGGCGGATGCGGTAATTCATCCCATCAGCATCGAAGAAGATATCATCCACATCAAAGCGTGGATCGTTGATGACCGAAGCGAAGACCAAGTACAGAATGAAAAAGGCAAGTGCCAGTGAAAAGCCAGCCAGATTGGCGCTTATATAGGTATATATTTTTGTATGTTTGACGCGATTGTAAAAACCGCTGAACTTCAATTTAAGATGCAGCCAAGCCTGCCAAGGCAAAGCAAGCAGACTGACAAACAAAAATGCGCTACTGGTCTTGTCGTTCAAAATAAAATAACTGACTGGAAAAAGCGAAACGATGCGGCTGGTCTGGAACAACCAGATGATGAAACCGATCAACATCACGAACAACGCGCCATGCACGATCGCATCGAACCAACGTTCATCTGCCACACGCCGAACCCTGCCCATCAAGAAATAACCACCTATGCCAAAGACCGCTTGCGAAA
>JBEBCV010000027.1:0-14701 GCA_041157505.1 Chloroflexota bacterium
GAATCAGAGTTTTGCCTTCAGGCGCTTCGAACGGTTGCTCGAGATGTAATGTGATTAGGTTTCCGGCTGGGTCATTGCCATTAACCGTGACTACGATCCCTGCTCCGTAAATACATTCCCAGTCATCTTGTTCACACACATCCTCTGCTGGGGCGGCTCCACCTCCGTTGGCTTGTCCGAGCCAATCCAAAAGATCAGGCACACTTAACACTGGGTTAACCGGAAGGAAATCACTGCCATCCAGGTCGGGGATCATGTCACTGATGATCTCATCAAATAGAGTGTTCTCTGACTCTGGTTCCACTGCGGCAGGAGGAAGGTTGCCACCGGGTAATACTTGCAACTGATCAATTACAACTGAAACATGCCCACTGGTATCCACGGCTGTAAACCCCACCCAGTATTCACCAACCTCCAACGGCAAATAAAAATATCCGATCTCGCAAACTTGCTGTCCTTCACAGTCGATCAAATTCGTCCCCCTATCGATCAAAACTTCTCCGTCCCAGCCGCTCCAGGAAAACTCCAAGGATCGAAGCCCAAGATCATCCTCAGCTTTGGCATAAGCAAACAATGTGGGAACGGGTTCTCCACTAGCTGCATCGAGTTCTATATGCAGATCATACGATGGGAATTGAGGCGGGGCATCATTGGGCTGAGGCGGCAATGCCGGTAATGCCTCATCATCTGCCGCCGGGTTTTCTCCACCAGCGGATGGATTTACCTGCCCATCTCCGGCAGGTGGATTGTTACCTGCATCATCTCCACTGGCTGGCGGGTTCGCCTGCCCATCGCCTGCGGGGGAATTCACATCTGCCACATCTAGACCAGCTGACGGTTCACCCTGCCCATTACCATCGGCATCACCTGCTTGTTGTACCACCACTGACAAACGAATTAAGTTACTCTCACCGGTCTGTTGCTGCCTGTTGGTTGCCCTGGCTGTAATTTCGTGCCAGCCTGTATTTTGATTCAATACAATAAAAACTCTGCTGACTGAAGTAGCAGAAGGATCAGGCAGGTTATAAGTTTGTACCACTTGGTCATCGATCAGAAGTTCCAGCTGCTTCAACCCGCCCTGAGATTGCGCAGTCACATACACCAATAGAGCATCTCCAGATTTCATTTGAGCCTTGTCTTCGGGTTGCACAATGGTGACGACAGGCATAGATCCAAACACCCCTTTGTCAATATTCAGAGAGTCACTCTGGTTCAAGTAGCCCATGCCCACCAGTATTGCAATTCCCAGGCATAAAAGAACAACAATGATCAATATCCAAACTACAGTTTTATTCATAAAACCTCACAGCTTAAGAAAGATTTATGTTCTATTGGCGTTATAAAAAATTTTGGGGAGAATTGATAACACTGGAGAGTTATTCTTCGAGACACGACCCGTAGTTCGGTTAAATTCGATAAAGAAACGAAACGTCACCTTACTATGATTTTATCATACCTGATCGCCACCCAAAACACAGAGTATAAAAAGGTGATGTGAAATTGGAACTCCAACCCCACCATTTGCTGCCATGCACTTACATGGTCCGTCTGGCACATTACGGGTCGAAGAAATCATTGACATGAATGGTTATGCCAACAAAATACAGATCGTCCTGGGCATGAAAATTCGCCTCAATATATATTGAGAAGGCTATTTAAGATCAACTGAATGTAGATGTATTGAAACCAAATCCCCATAAAAGTTAACCATGAAGGAAGAACCCTAATCATTTGTCATATATTTTTACTGCTTTTGTCAGGTTCCCAATAAAAATAGTTCCCAAAAATTAAAAACAGTGCTAAATAAGGGTGGTGCTATTGCGACTTACAGGAGTATATCCATGGAAACCTTGAAACAATTGGTCTCAAACCACGAAGATTGGCTGCTCAGGCGAGTGGTTCAGTATGCAAAGATCCATGAATATACGCGATACACCTCCACATTAATTGAAGCATGGCGTATCTCTATTCAGTCCTTGAATGTAGCTTTATTCAGTGCTGTTGCATCCGGCGAAGCGGATGAGCAAATAAGCCTGGATACCCAATTCAATGAATCGGTCATTGATAAATTCAGCATTGAAGAAGTCCATAAACACCGTTCACGCGGTATCACTCTTGGAATGTTTTTGGGCTTGGTAAAGTATTACCGACGAAGCTATTTTGATCTGGTCCGCGAGCAGAATTTCACTCCACATGAAGAACGAGCTTACCTGGAATTCCTCGAACGCTTTTTTGACCGTTTTGAGATCGGTTACAGCGTAGAATGGAACTCATTAAACACAAGTCAGGCTGCTGATGAGTTACGCGAACAAAACCGCGTACTGACAAATGAAAAAAATAAATACCTGACAATTTTCGAAAGCCTGTACGATCCGGTCATACTGCTAGACCACAACAATAACATTGAGAACATAAACCAAGCCGCAGCAGAATTATTCCAGGAATATGATCTGCCCGCCCACCGCTATTACGACCAACAGCCCGCCGACCAAGCCTTCCCATGGATGGCTGTAGAGATCACGGGGTTTGCCCAGAGTGCTGAACAGGAACTGGTTGTTGTCAAATCGCTGCAAACAACGCAGGGAGAGCGTCACTTTCAGGTGAAGATGAAGAGAATGCAGGATGTCAGCGAAAAGTATCGCGGTACTGTGCTCATCTTGAATGACCTGACCGAACGTATAAAGAAAGAAGAAGCCATCACCCTCAACAGAGCAATTCAAAAATGGGTAAACACCCTGGTGGATATCAGCCATAGAATTTCCAGCGGCATGGATACAGACGAGATCCTTTTGGTTGCAATGGAGTCGATTTTCAATCTGGTACATCCTGAAGCAGCCGTCCTTGGGCTATGGGAAAGCGATGGAAAATTCTCGATCCGTTATCGTGTCACAACAGTAGGGCTTGAAAAGATCAGTTTTCAATATATGCCGGCCAACGGCGATCCTGAAACAATCACCAACAATGTAGAGTTTCCAATTCACCAGGAGAATATCCATCACATATTCCCCATCCTGCTAAAACGCAATGACAAAGTGATCGGTGGACTCTGGCTGGGACGGGAAATCAATTCTCCATTCAACTCTTCCGACAAAATCGTTTGCGAAAGCCTTGCCCAGCAAATATCAATTGCCATAGAACATGCATTGATGACCGCTCAATTACAATCCATTGCAGTAGTGGAGGAACGCGCCAGGCTTGCTCGTGAAATGCATGATGGCTTGTCACAGATCCTTGGTTTCTTAAGTCTCGAGATGCAATCTCTCGAACTTTTGGTCAAACAAGGCAGGATCGACGACACACTGGAAGAATTGACCAAAGCGCGCGCACGCATTCGAGACGCACAGGCAGAAGTGCGCGAGAACATCCTAAACCTGCGAACAGCCTTAACCAAGGATGGCGAAGTCATCCCCTTCCTCAGAGAGTACATCCAGGAATTCGAATTACAAACCGGTATAGAAACACATGTTGAAGATTCAGCCAGTGCAAGCGTGCATTTGGCGCCCATGTGTGAAGTGCAGCTTGTTCGGATCATACAAGAAGCGTTGACCAATGTCCGCTTACATGCAGATGCGAATCACGTCTGGGTGCGGTTCGGTCAGGATGACAACGGATTGGGAGTGAAGATCAAAGACGATGGTATCGGTTTTATCGAGACCGAATTGAAAAAACATTTCGGGTTGAAATCCATGCGTGAACGCACCGAAAGTGTTAACGGCAGGATCATCATCGAATCACAACCGGGGAAGGGAACCCACATATCGCTATGGCTGCCGATGGACTCCCAACCCCAACAGGAAAAATTTCATGCCGAAGCAATTACCGCTTAGAACACTGGTTGCCGACGACCACAGGCTCTTCCGCCAGGGGTTGATCTCACTGATGAATGCCCGCCCCGACCTCGTAACGGTAGTTGGCGAGGCAGAACACGGATCTGAAGCCGTTGAAATGTGTGAACGACTTCGTCCCGATCTTGTGATGATGGATATTTTGATGCCACAAATGGACGGGCTGCAAGCAGCAAAACGTATCTTGGAACTTTACCCAAATACCGCGATCATTATTTTGACAGCATCCACCTCAAATGAACATTTGGGAAATGCAATTGACATCGGCGTCTCTGGGTATCTTCAAAAAAACCTGGATTCCAATGAATTATTTGACCTTGTCCTCGGTATTACAGATGACAAGGTTGCCATCACGAATGCAACCGCCTCACAGATCATGAAGAACATGGGCTTTGGACGTGGAAGGCAAAATGCCACAGTAGAACAACTTACCGCCCGTGAACTGGAAGTTCTTCGTCTGGCAGCCACGGGAATAAGCAATCCGCAAATCGCGGTACACCTGCAAATTTCCGTTAACACCGTCAAAGCGCACATCAAAAGCATATTGGAAAAGCTCAATCTCGAAAACCGCACCCAACTTGCCACGTATGCCACCCGCAAAGGACTGACTACCCAAGAGAGCGATACTTAAAATTACCCAACCGGGTAATACAAAAATTATCTAAATGCAGGATGCACAGAATGGGGGAAATTGATAAAGTACTTGTGAAATATTTCTCAAATACTTTAATATTTCTGGAGCATCCGTGTCTGATTTTGTCCAAAGTCTTCAACAACTAAGTGCATTTTTCTTTGCAAGCGATGCCAAGGGGATGAAAACAGCATACTTTGAATTGGCAAAGCTGTATCCCGCCCCCATTGTGGATGATTGGTCTGCAGTGGAGTTTTCGTTTAACCGCCTCTTTGTCGGACCTCGAGCCTTGCTCGCCCCGCCCTACGCTTCCATTTACCTCGATAATGATCAAAGCCGTGTCATGAGCGAATCCACAATACAGATCCGCCAATTTTATGGGTTGCTCGGGTTGGTCTCACCCTGGTTGAACAAGATCCCCGACGATCATATTGCTCTTGAACTCGATGCCCTTTGGCAGATCGAAACAGCCTTGCTCAACTCAGACTCGCCGCAATTACAAGATATGCGCGATTACCTTTTGGCACACCTGCAGGAATGGACACCCAAATTCCGTCAGCAGATCCATGCAATTGACGATGTAAATCCGGCAATCCTCCATATCGTGGAGATGCTGAATCAGATCTTAAGTCAGGAAACATCAACAACGATACTGAAAAGTATCGAATAACAATTTATGAAAGGAGGTTTTCACATGCAAGAAAAAAATAGCTTAGGTAACACAAATATCCAACAGACACTCGGCAGCAAAGTCTCAAGACGTGACTTTCTGAAGATGATGGCGGCTGTTGGAGCCATTGCCGCCCTCCCAGGGAATGGTCTACTGCGCAAAGGTCCTGGCGCAACCGTCATCCCGAGCACAGGATACGAGGGCAAAGATGCCTATCAAGTCTTCCATAACGCCTGCCCGCGTAACTGTTATGACACATGCGGCATATTAAGTTATGTCAAAGACGGGGTGCTGAAATTCGTCGAAGGCGACCCAGCCTCAACGTTCACCAGAGGCGGGCTTTGCGTCAAGGGGTATTCCTATCCCCGCTCGGTCTACAGTCCAGACCGAATCAAATATCCAATGAAACAGGAAGGGCGCGGCTCGGGGAATTGGGTTCGCATCTCCTGGGATGAGGCATTGGATACCATCGCAAAAAAGATCCTTGAACTCAAGGAACAGGATGGTAGTCTGCTCGGTTTGGGTATGACCAAGTATTCGGGAAACTTCGGTATCACCCACTACGGTGTTGAAGGCATGATGTCTTCCCTTGGATACACGACTCGCTTTGTTGGGACACCCTGCTGGCCTGCTGGTATTGATGCGCAGAATTTTGACATGGGCAATATGTGGTGTAACGACCCAGAAGATATGGTGAAGAGCAAGTACATCATCATTTGGGGTGCCAACCCTTGTACGAATTCAATCCATTCCATGAAGTACATCAACGAAGCCAAACGCCACGGAGCTAAAGTAGTGGTGATAGACCCGATCTTTACCCAGACTGCTGCCAAAGCAGATGAATACTGGCAGATCAAGCCCGGCGGTGATGGCGCTCTTGCCCTCGGAATGGCACGTCATTTGTTGGATAAGAGATTGGAAGACAAAGCCTGGCTCGAAGAGAACGCCGAAGGTTATTCTGAATTCGCTTCGTACCTGCGCCGCGAGATCACTTTGGATTGGGCTGCCGAGCAATCGGGCATACCAGTGGAAAGCATCAAGCAAATCACTGAAGAATTTGCAGCAGTAAAACCCGCCACCATTTGGCTGGGTTATGGTCTTCAACGACATGTAAACGGCGGCGCGAATGTCCGCGCGATCGATGCCTTTGTCGCGATGACCGGCAACATTGGCAAAGTAGGCGGCGGTGCTCGTTATGGTCACCTCTTTACCTGGGGCTTCAACTATAACGCGCTGGTGCAATCTGCACCTGAAGGCTCTGTCGGCTACACTGGCAAAACCGGACCGATGGGCGAGTTTGACACTGGTCAGAGCGGGGATGCAGCTAGTTATACAGACCGCGCCTTTAACATCAACAAGATCGCTCAAGAGATCATGGATGCTACCGAGCCTCCCGTACGGATGTTATGGGTTGCCAACAAGAACGTTCTCAGCCAGGACTTCGATCGTAACAAGATCATAGAAGCCTTCAAAAAACTCGACCTGATCGTGGCAGTTGACCTATTCTTTAATCCCACTGTCGAACAGGCAGATATTGTCCTACCGACCACCACGCTCTTTGAAGATTGGACGGTCAACGTTTCGTACTGGCATTACTGGATGTCTATCAATGAACAGGCGATCGCGCCGATGTACGAAACCAAATCGGATATCGAGATCGCTTCAGCGCTCTCTGCCAAGATCAACAGCCTGAAAGCTGGTTCCTGCACCTTCCCCGAGAACATTGACTCTAAAGAGATGATGGTTAAAGAATTCAACGATGGCATTTATTCTCTGTTTGGTATCAATTCGTGGGAAGATTTGAAAGATGGCGCTCGTAAAGCCAAGTTGGCTTCTTCCGCTTCATGGTCAGACAATAAATTTGGCACACCATCCACCAAGTATGAGTTCAAGTCTTCCATCGCCGAAGAATACGGACACACAGCACTGGTCAAATACAAGGAGCCGCGTGAAGCGTATGCCTCCTACCGCCTGTTGACGCCGCATTCCAAGTATGGGCTGCACTCCCAATTCCAGAACCTTGATTGGATGCTGGATTACAACCCCGAACCTCTGGCGTACATCCACCCGAAACTAGCGCGTGAAAAAGGTCTCGTCGATGGCGATACCGTCCGTGTGTATAACAAGACGGGTGAAGTTCAGCTCAAAGTCAGCGTGAATGACATTGTCCCCGCCGATACGATCCTGATGTACGAAGGCTGGTATGGGCAGAATAATCCCTTCAATGTCAACATCCTCGTGGATGACGAATCTTCCGACATGGGCAAATACAAGACCGGCGCCCCTGGAGTAGCCATTCACGATCAATTTGCCGAGATCGAAAAGGCATAGGAGGAACCCAATGACCAGATACGCTTTTTCCGTCAACGCTGAGTTGTGCATCGGCTGTTCCTCTTGTGGAATGGCTTGCAAGAACCAAAATATCCTGGACCCTGGCATGGTCTGGCGCAAGTTGTATCCACTCAGCGAAGAGATCTACCCGCATAAAGACCGCGCCTTCTATTCCCTGGCATGCAATCACTGCTCCCAGCCTGCATGTCTTGAAGGCTGCCCAGTTGGTGCATATACCCAACGAGAGGATGGCATTGTCGTCCACAACGAAGATGTCTGCATCGGCTGCCGTAACTGCCTGCGCAACTGTCCATTCGGCGCCCCGCGCTATAACGAAGAAGAAGGTCACGTGGAAAAATGCAGCATGTGCTGGCAGCGCATCGACGAAGGGCTTTTGCCCGCCTGCGTGCAAGCCTGCCCCACCAATGCACTGACACTTGTAGACCTCGATGTGGATGATGTTTCGAGTACGGTTCAATATCCGCCCGGATTCCCCTATCGTCCCGATGTCGAACCATCCACCCGCTTCGTACTTCCCGTTGCTCCCAAAATTATTCGGAGGGATGTGTAATATGGGTACCCTTGAAATCCCCCTCATTCTATTCACCCTGCTCACACAACTTGCAGTTGGGTTGGCTGTCTTCGCTGCCTTACGCCAATGGGTCACGGTTGAAGGTCCATCTGTCAAAACGCGTAATGAGTGGATCGCCATCCTTGTTCTGATCGGTCTAGGCGTGCTTGCTGCCTTCTTCCATCTTGGCAAACCGCTTGGCGCCATTCGAATGTTAGCGAATATTGGCACAGCCTGGCTTAGCCGTGAGATCCTCACCTTTGGCATCTTCGGATTGTTGGCAGCTGTAAGTTTATACATGGTCTACACCAAAGCAGCAAATGGTTGGGTTCTCAAATTGACCGCTCTTGTGGGCTTGCTGGCAGTCTTCTCCACTGGTATGGCATATGCTGGCAAAGCCATGGATGCCATCAACAACCTACTCCCATTGGTCTTCTTCATGCTTACGGTCTTCACACTCGGACCCGCAGTTGCCACGTACTTTGTGGAAGAGAAAGCCCATGCGCTGTTGACCTCCATCCTGTTCCCCACATTGCTCACAAGCCTGATCGTCCGCTTCGTCGTCCCCTTCATCTGGCTTTCTGGCAATGCGGTCATGAATGCAACCGGTCAGAATTTCATTGCGTCGCCTTTGCATTGGTTGCATCTCGCAGCCTTGTTGGCAGGTTTGTTCTTCGTCCGCAATGGCAAAAGTATTCCTGCCTGGTTACCCATCGTCCTCTTGGTTGGGGAATTGCTTGGGCGTATCACGTTCTTTGTCCTGGTTGTGAGTTCTGGCGCCAACCTCGGCGGAGTTTATTAGTAGTAGCATTCTCCTTCGGTCGTGTCCCTCTGTATGAGGGACACGACCACTGAAAGTGAGAGATCATGTTCCAACTAGGCACTACCGAATTGCTCGTCCTACTGGTCATCATCATCCTGCTCTTTGGAGCTGGACGCATCGGAAAGATAGCTGGCGAATTAGGTACCAGCATCCGCGCCTTCAAAGCCGGGCTGGGCGAAGAAGAAACAAAAGAGAATTAAAACTACAATTTCATACCTCCGAAGCCTGACTGCCTACCCTGTAAAGCACGGCAGCAGGCCGATCACAATCGTGATCCACGGATGGGTTGGAAACGCCCCGTCCTCCCCCATTGGAAAGGAGAACACCAGAACCGATCGGCTGACTCTATTCCATGAGACAGCCTTTTTATTTTGGTAACAAAACCTATGGATATTCAACACTTGCTCGACATTTCATCTCGTGACCACTCCCACCTATGCCCTCGCCAGATCCTTGGCGTTCGCCTCGGACTCAGGGGACTCTGGTCATTGCAACTCGAACCGAATCTCAATTCAAAGAGAATCCTGACCATCGCCGAAACTGATGGCTGTTTTGTAGACGGGGTCTCTGCTGCAACTCACTGCACCGTAGGGCATCGCACTCTGCGTGTGGAAGATTACGGCAAAACAGCAGCCACTTTTGTAGACACAAAGACCGGGCTTGCTTATCGCATTGCTCCCGTATTAGACATTCGTGAGAAGGCATATCAATACACTCCCGGTGAATCTCGCCATTACTTTGCTCAAATGCAGGCATATCAAATAATGCCTGACGAAGAAATGTTTACGGTCAATGAAGTACAACTAACAACGCCCATCGAAGCATTGATCTCAAGACCAGGTATTCGCACCAACTGCAGCATTTGCGGAGAAGAGATCATGAACGAACGCGAAGTCATCCATGAACAAACTAGTTTATGCCGGGCATGTGCTGGGGAAGGGTATTATCAAACGCCGATCCCGCTTTCAGTAGGACGCATATCCTGCTACTCGAGCGTTTCCACCATCAAGGAATAGTATGGGAATCAAAAATACTGCTCTTCTCTTTGCGCTCATGACCATTACGGTTGGGTGCACATCCGCACCTGTTACTGTTACCCCCACAGAAATCACTCACACCCCACCTACAACATCCACGCCAGGAAGTTATAAATTCGCCATTGCCACAGGCGCCATTGATAGCGAGTGGTATGTTGAAGGGATTGGACTAAGTTCGGAGATCAATGAGAAAATCCCTACGGTCTTTACCAATGTAAAAGAAACTGAAAGCCTGATGGAAAATGCAGATCTTCTCACATCGGGTAAGGCAGGGCTGGTATTCGTATACGACTATCATGTTGTCCTTGCCAACCAGGGAAAATTGATGAGTGCTTTTCCAGACGCACCGATAGAAAAAATTTCCATTAAGTGCGGCACTGAGATGACACGCCCCATGTTTCCAGAGTATGCTGAAGCGGCGCGTATCGTAGTACCTCTTTATGAAGAACAGTTTTACATCGTCGTCTCGGAAGCATCTGGCATTTTCTCTGTTAATGAACTCAAAGGAAAGCATATATCCACCGGTGAAGCAGGTTCAGCTACAGAACAACAGGCAAGGTTCATCATTACTGGACTAGGTATTGATTGGGAAGATGAAATCAGTCGTGAACAGTACGATCTATCCACGGCAATTAACGCCCTCAAAAATAGAGAGATCGATGCTCTCTTTTGGAGCGGAAATCCCTCCAGTACAGAATTATCTGACCTATTGAACTCCTCAGATACAAAAACTAAACTGATCCCCATTACAGGAGATGAAGCAGAAACAATCTTTCGAACCATTCCCGGCATCTTTCACAAAAGCAGAGTTGCGGCTGGAACATATGGTTCGGCTCAAGAAGATGTAGATACAGTAGCAACGACGGTTGTGTTAGCTGCCATGGAAGATTTTCCAGCAGATATTACATCCCAAATCCTGCCAGTGCTCTTCGCTCCATCATCTGCCTCATGGAAGAGCAGATTTTCCACCAATCCAGAGACATCCATTGCCTTCTTAAACGTTGAAGCCCGATCCTTTTTACATATAGGCGCGGTGGATTACTTAACAGAACAAGGCGTATTAAAGTAGGCAGGCAACTCATATGGATATTCAATGGCTTTCAATGCTCGTTCTTTTTATCGCTGCTTTATATTCCACCGCTGGTTTTGGGGGTGCATCTGGTTATCTGACAGCAATGAGCTTCTTTAGCATTCCAACCACTGTTATGGCAAGCACAGCCCTGGTGCTGAACATACTGGTCTCTTCCATTTCTTTTACAAACTACAACCATGCAGGGTATTTGAGACCCAAATTGCTTGTTCCTTTTTTGATCACTTCCGTTCCGGCAGCCTTTATTGGCGGGTATGTGAAAGTCTCAGAAGAAATATACACAACATCGTTATACATTGTATTGACTTATCTTGCACTGCGAATGTTATTTTTCCGAACCCCAGCTGAAGCGGTTGATTGGGAAGCTCGTCCCGTTTCATTGTGGGCAGCGCTTCTCAGCGGTGCTGTCATTGGTCTGCTCTCAGGCATGCTTGGCATGGGCGGCGGGATATTTCTTTCTCCGCTTATCTTGCTCATGCAATGGGGTACCTCCAAAGAAGCCGCAGCTTCTGCCAGCGGATTTATCGCCATCAACTCGGTCAGCGGCTTGGTAGGGCGCATCCTTGGCGGAACGCTTCAATTTGGTCATTTTGGGTTATGGCTCTTGCCTGCAGGCCTGTTGGGAGCATTGATCGGGAGTCGCTTGGGTGCTGCCAGATTCTCTGGGGCGGGTGTCCGCCGTGCATTGGGGATCATTTTGACAATTGCAGTAAGTACCTATTGGTTGAACACACTATTTGCATGACAAACTTAATTGATCGATACGGTCGTTCCATCACATACCTGCGCATCTCGCTCACAGACCGCTGTAACCTGCGCTGTGTCTACTGTATGCCAAAAGATGGGCTGCAATGGCAGCCTCTTGCGGAACAACTCACAGTGGATGAGATCATTCGAGTGGTAAAAACAGCTTCAAGTTGTGGCGTGAAGCGCGTTCGATTAACAGGCGGCGAACCTTTGGTGCATCCCCATATTATTGAGATCGTGCACCGAATCGCATCCATCCCTGAGATCGAAGAAGTGAGCCTAACCACCAATGCCATGATGCTCGAAAGACTGGCACAACCTCTTGCCGATGCAGGACTGTGCCGGGTAAACATCAGTCTCGATACGCTCGACCGTGAAAAGTTCACCCGTATCACACGTGGAGGAGAGATCGATCGGGTTTGGAAAGGGATCGCCGCTGCTGAACAGGCGCATCTCGCTCCCATCAAGTTGAACGCTGTCATCGTGGGCGGGCTCAACGCCGATGAATTGCCCGATCTTGCCAGGCTGACAGTTGAACATGATTGGCATGTACGTTTCATTGAATTGATGCCGATCGGAAATGTACAGGATTGGGGAGAAGGTTTTCCAACCTCTTCTGATCGGTATGTGTCGGTACAGGAGATGCAGACTCAACTTTCAAGGTTTGGACTGCAATCTGAACAAGCTGTTATTGGGAACGGTCCTGCAAGGACATTTCGCATTCCCGGCGCGTTGGGCACAGTGGGATTCATTTCTCCATTGGGAGAACATTTTTGTGAAAGCTGTAATCGCCTGCGCCTCACCGCAGATGGGAAATTGCGTCCATGCCTTGATAGTTCCAGTGAAGTTCCATTACGCGAAGCATTATATTCAGGACAATCGTTGGAAAGTTTTTATCGCCAAGCCATTCTCAATAAACCCCAACACCATGATATGCACACCTCCTTAATAACCGGTTCCCAACGAGGTATGAGTCAAATCGGCGGTTAATACTTAAGATTTCATTACAGAGAACCATGAGAGGACAGAGATTTTCTCTGTCCTCTCATGGTAAAGATTATTAACCAATCTTCTTAGAAGCTTCTGCGTTACTCAGCAACCTCATTTTTACGAATAACATATGCATACCATTCACCGGAATCTTTGACGATTCGCTTTTGGGTGGTGTAGTCGGTATAGGTTAGACCGAAGCGTTTAGAGAAGCCATGCCCCCACTCAAAGTTATCCATCAGAGACCAGACCATGTATCCGCGAACGTCTACGCCATCGAGCATGGCAAGGCGGGTTTGGATGAAGTGCTCCTTGAGATATTCAATACGGCGCAGGTCGTGGACTTTGCCATCGGCGCTGACTTCATCCTTGAATGCCACGCCGTTCTCGGTGATGATGATGGGCGGCAGGTTGTATTCGCTGTTGATCTTGACCAACATACGCCTCAATGCCGGGGCGCAAACTTCCCAACCCATTTCGGTGTATTCTGAACCTTCGATCTTTTCCACTTTTCCTTTTGCAGTGAGTACATTCCGCGAATAGTAGTTGATGCCAACGTAGTCCATCTTTTGCGCGATCAATGCCAGGTCGCCATCTTGGATCTTGGGCATATTCTTCCCAACCATGTCGTACACTGCGGGGGGATAATGTCCCTTGAAAAGCGGGTCGAGGAACAAGGTTTCGTTTTCATCCCAAAACTTATTAGCAGCTGCCAAGTCATCGGCGGAGTCAGAGGCGGGTTCTGACATCCATAAGTTAAGCACAATACCTGCCTTCGCATCCGGTTTGATGGTACGGATGGTTTGCATCCCCAGCCCGTGTGCCAGCATGAGATGATGCGCGACCTGATATGCCATGCGCTGATCTTTGAAACCGGGAGCATGTTCGCCGGTGAGAAAACCAATGAAAGTGATGACGCTTGGCTCGTTGAAGGTCGTCCAATAATTCACACGGTCGCCAAGACGTTTGACCATAAGCGCTGTGTAATCAGCGAAGGCATGGGCGGTATTGCGGTTATCCCAGCCACCTTCGTCTTGCAGGGCTTGCGGCAGGTCCCAGTGATAGAGCGTGAGCAATGGTTCGATGTTCGCAGCACAGAGACGGTCAACGAGACGGTCATAGAAATCCAACCCTTTGGGATTGATACGTCCGCGCCCAGTGGGCAAAACACGGCTCCATGAAGTGGAGAAACGATAAGCCTTCAAGCCAATCTCGCGCATCAATGCAATGTCTTCTTCATAGCGATGATAATGGTCACAGGCGATATCGGCAGTGTTGCCATCGTTGATCTTGCCCGGTGTGTGACTGAAGCGATCCCAGATCGATTCGCCTTTGCCATCTTCGTTCCATGCGCCTTCCACTTGATAGGCCGCACTGGCTGCACCCCATAGAAAGTTGGGAGGGAATTTATAGATTGTCATTGGAAATCCTCACGAAAAAAGCGGAAGGCTGTGTTCTGCCTTCCGCTTTTGTTTTTGAAAATTTTATTTCCGAACAAACTTCTTGCCGGTGGCAAGCTCAACACTCTTGTACGCACCGTCGTAAATGCCGATGCTCTTGTTCTTGACGATGCAATCGCAGAACATGGTGAGCAGGTCATCATAGTTGGTGAGCATGTCGATGGCTTGCAGGGTCTGCGGAATGGTGCGGACTTCGACGGTGCTATCGCCGATCTCGGCGCCGCGGATGGCGCCCCACATTTCATGTCCGCCGACGCGGGCGTTGAAAATTTTCGGAACGGGATAGAAGGCGAGTTCGCTTGGCTTGGTGATCATCACGTCCACCACGCGCATGAGGTAGTTGGTGGCATACACAGCATGGAAGGTGTTGTCGTGCAGGAAGACATGCAGTCCATGCGCGGGCTTCTTGCGGATGCTGTCGGTGAATTCACGGGTATCTTCCCAGGTGAAGTGAGTTTGGATGAGGTCTTTGTATTCCTTGAGTTCGCCCTGCAGCCATTCCCAAT
>JBEBCV010000028.1:0-9495 GCA_041157505.1 Chloroflexota bacterium
TTCGCTTTGATCTTGCCTTCGAACACGCGGATGTAGGCGATAACGCCTTTATAGGAGTCGTAATGCGCGTCAAAGACGAGTGCGCGCAGGGGGGCATCGTCTGCATCTTTTGGAGCGGGGACACGTTCTACAATGGCTTCGAGAATGGACTCGACGTTGATACCTTCTTTGGCGGAGACGCGCAGAACTGAATCGGGGTCGATGCCAAGCAGGGAGCCGACATCTTCTGCCACTTCGTCGGGGCGGGCGGAGGGGAGATCGATCTTGTTGATAACGGGAACGAGGGTCAGGTCGGCATCGAGGGCTTGATAAAGGTTGGCAAGAGTTTGTGCTTCGATGCCTTGTGTGGCGTCCACAACGAGAATGGCGCCTTCGCAAGCTTTGAGCGCACGGCTGACTTCGTAGCCGAAGTCCACGTGCCCGGGAGTATCAATAAGATTGAGCTCGTATTTTTGCCCATCTTTGGCGGTGTAGAACATGCGCACGGCAGAAGCCTTGATGGTGACGCCTTTTTCGCGTTCGAGATCCATCGAGTCGAGTGCCTGATCGGTCATATCCCGCTCTGAGACGGTGCCTGTCAATTGCAGGAGTCTGTCTGCGAGTGTGGATTTGCCGTGATCTACATGGGCGATAATGCAAAAGTTTCGGATATGGTCGGTCATACTGCTTTCAATTTTCCGTAAAATGGCGATGTTTGGCAGATTTTTGCCCAACAAGCGACCGAAGTATACCCGATTAAGGAGGAAGAATCTTTGCAGGGAAACCCATGAATACCCTACTTAATCATCATGGCAAAACTATAGAGTGGCGATACAATTTATTTATCTTATTAGGAAAAGACCATGGAAAATCGATCAAACAGATATAACTTGTTCTTCTTTGTATTCGTAGTGGGAGCGCTCAGTGGGCTGCTCCTGACCACACTTGCCACCTGGGCTGATTTGGAAGCTGCCTATTATGGGTTTTCCCGCCGTGCCAGTACGCCCTTAAAAGGGTTTAGCTGCCCGGTCTTGATGACGGCAGGTGAGACAAATGTTGTTTCGCTGAAAATCAAGAACACAACCGATGGAAAGATCTCGCCCACAGTTTTAGTGGAGACCAGTTCCCCAGTATCTGCCTATGAGTTCAACGAAAATATTGAAATTGCAGCCGGGGAGCAGGTGAACCGCGAATGGACAATTGGACCAGACAACCTGGACTTGAAGCGCTTTATCTTTGCGAAAGCACTGATCTATTCATCTTATCCCCTTCCAGATAGTGAGATCACCTGCGGTATCTATGTCCTTAATTTGCCTGGTACTGGAGCCGTATTCACTTGGGGTTTGGTGGTGCTGAGTCTGTTTGGGATGGGCATTGGGCTGTATGGGGTGTACCAGACCCAGGGTCCATTAAGAGGAGGCGTGGATGTTGCCCGCCTGCTGATGTTCTTCACCATCGTGGTCCTGTTGTCGTTGACGGCGGTTCTTGTCGGTTCATGGCTTTGGGGCGTCCTCATGCTGGTGGTATCAATTCTTTTGACTCTGATCTCTGCTGGTCTCTTCATCGGGCGTGCCCGGGTGTAAAAGGGGAAACCAGAAAAGGGTATGAAACGTATTTAGAAGGTGAAGGAGACAAAATGGAAATATTAGTAACGTTATGTTTAGGTGGGTTAGGCGTTCTTTTTCTGGTCTTGCTGACAGGGATCCGCTTTATCCCGAACAACCGTATTGGTATCGTGGAAAAGCGCTTTGGTGGAAAATCACTGAAGTCGGGCTTGATCGCCTTGAACGGCGAGACGGGCTTCCAGCCGCAGGTGCTGCGTGGTGGTCTGCATTACCGAATGCCCGTTCAGTATGCTGTACATATTGCACCATTGGTGACAATTACCCAGGGCAAGATCGGGTACGTGTTCGCACGTGACGGTCTGCCACTTGAGCCGGCGCAGGTATTGGCTTCGAACGTAACCGCTGGTGATTTTCAAGATGTGACCAGTTTCTTGAAGAATGGCGGGCAGAAAGGTCCGCAACGCTTGATCTTGCGTGAAGGTACGTATGCCTTCAACCTGATGCAGTTCGTGGTGATTACCGAAGAACGGGTGTACTCGCTGCCCTTAAGTCGGGATGATACCGCTGTTATTGTGCGCATGGCGGAAGTGATCAAGGAACGTGATGGTTTCCGACCGGTCATCATCAAAGATAACGACGATATGATCGGTATTGTGACCGTACATGACGGTCCGTCTTTGCCGCAGGGTGAGATCATTGCACCAGTTGTTGGTGACAACCCTGATAAAGCAGCTGAATATCACAACAAGTTCCAGGATGCCGACCGCTTCTTGAACGCGGGCGGTATGCGTGGACGTCAATTGCAGGTGTTGGTAGAAGGTACATATTACGTCAACCGCCTGTTTGCAACAGTGGAGATGATCCAGAAGACCATCATTGAAGTTGGTAACGTCGGCGTTGTGGTTTCATACACCGGCGAACAGGGCGCGGATCTTTCCGGCTCAGAATACCGACACGGTGAGTTGGTCACACGCGGTCAGCGCGGTGTGTGGAGTGAAGCGCTTCTGCCAGGCAAGTATCCATTCAATACCTATGCGGGCAAGGTCATTCCGGTGCCGACCACGAACTTCATTTTGAAGTGGATCAAGAACGAAGTCGGCTCGCATAACTTCGATGAGAATCTTTCTGAAGTTGCGCTTATCACCAAAGATGCCTTTGAACCGACTCTGCCGCTTTCGGTGGTGGTTCACATCGACTATAAGAAGGCTCCGCTGGTCATCCAACGCTTCGGCGATATCAAAAAGCTGGTTGAGCAAACTCTCGACCCGATGGTAGCGGCGTATTTCAAAAATATTGCGCAGACCCGCACACTGATCCAGTTATTGCAGGAACGCAGCGCTATCCAGCAGCAATCCAGCATGGAGATGAAGGAAAAGTTCGCTCATTACAACCTCGAACTTGAGGAAGTGTTGATCGGCACCCCATCCTCCCCTGCTGGTGACAAGCAGATCGAAACCATCCTGACCCAGTTACGTCAGCGCCAGGTGGCTGAAGAACAGGTTGAAACCTATTCCCAACAGGAAAAAGCGGCGGTCAAGGAACGTGAACTGCGTGAAGCAGAATCACGCGCTGCCATGCAAGGCAAAATGACCGAGGCTGAGTTAAGCATCACCATTCAGTCGAACCAGGGTAAGGCGGAGTATGAACGCTCCATCCAGCAGGCGCAGCAGATCCGTGCGCTGGCAGAAGCGGAAGCCGAAAAGGTCGCCCGCGTTGGTATCGCTCAAGCGCTTGCCACCGAAGAACAGGTACGTGCGTATGGTGGTCCGCAATTCCAGGTGACGCAACAGGTGCTCAATCGCTTTGCTGAAGCCATTCAACAATCCGGCGTGGACGTGGTTCCGCGTGTGGTGGTGGGCGGCGGTAACGGTGAGAAAGGCGGCAGCACGCAGTCCAACATCATGGAAGGTCTGCTGACCATGCTGCTCTCAGAACGCTTTGGAGTTACTGGCGAAGCTGGTACTACGCAACGTTCGCCTGATGTAGAAGCGATGCGTGAGAAGATCCTGAAAGATATGCAGAAGAAAGATGATAAGGGCGAAGGCAAGAAAGCCTGATCATTAAATCAAAAGAGGCTGGTGCTTCAAGCATCAGCCTCTTTTTTTGTTAACCATTTTTACTGATCGAATAGATCCATACCGGTTCGTTGACGCCATTGAGTGGAAGTTCGGTTTTCTTTTCAAGCCGCATGCCCATCTTCTGGGCGACCTTCTGTGAACCGATGTTCTCTGGCTCGATCAAAGATATAAGACGAGAAAGGTTCAGTGTTTCAAAACCATATTTCAAAATTGCCTGTGCTGCTTCACTAGCCAAGCCTTGCCCCCAATATTCTTCTGCGATGGTATATGCCACTTCCACTTCGTGAACACCATCCACGTCCCATGGCAGCAATCCGCAGCGACCGATGAATTTGCCCCTCTCTTTGTGGATGGTCGCCCACAATCCCAATTCGGAGTGGCGCGGATGCCCATGCATGTGCCATTCCAATTCCTCTTGCGCCTCTTCACGTGAACGCGGTGCATCGGGAATGTATCTGGTAATGTTCGGGTTTTGATACAACGCCCAAAGGTCGTCCAAGTCTGCAAGGACTTGATGGCGTAAGATAAGCCGAGGGGTTTCCAGGATCACACTCATGTTATTTCCTCACGATCGCATACATCTCCAGATCACTGGGTTTGCCCTTCCACACCTGATAATTCCGAAGCAAACCCTCGAACTGCATCCCAACTTTAAGTAGGACTTTTGAAGAAGCCTTGTTTTCAGGAAGAACCACCGCCTCGATCCGGACCAGGTCCAGTTTCTCGAACCCATACTGGATCAACGCCTGAACTGCTTCGGTGGCAAGACCCTGTCCCCAGTAAGCTCGCGCAATGGTGTAGCCCACTTCCACTTTTCGGTTATAGCCCGGTTTGTTGATATTGATGATGCCGATCAACTTTTTGTCTGCCAGGTGTTCGATGCCCCATGCCCAAAACCCATGTTTTTCATATGCTTCCAGAAAATCGTTTAAATTCTCGCGAGCTTCTTCGATATTCTTGTAATGGTCCCATGGGGTGAATGCATCAATTTCGGGGTCGGAGGCGTACTCGTATAAATCGTCGAGGTCGGTCGGGCGCAGGTCACGCAGAATCAGGCGCGGAGTAGCAAGAAGCGGGAAGTCAGGGAAGCGAGTTTTTGAATCCATTCCCACATTATAGATTCTCCTAAAAGAAAAAGATCCGTGACATAAGTCCTGTCAATGCGGTTCTAACTAATAATGATCAGCAAAAGCAGCAGAATAGGAATACTAAACACAAGTAATTTGCTGTTGAATATGTCACGCTTATAAGATTTCATATAATTTGAAATCTCAAAACCATCTTCATAGATCCCGAACAGGGTGGGATGACGTTTGGCAAGCCCCAACCTCGAAGCAAATTCGATCGATGCCATTTCGAAGCCGATCTTCTCTTTACTTCTGCGATAAGAAAAATTCGAGTAGAAGCGCAGGTCTTCCCCAATTGAACGATCGTATTCCTGCAAAACAGACTTGATATCAGAGCCCTGTGTGAAGATTTCGTACAAGGATCCGATCGAAGCAATGCCAAGATTGATCAGGTCGCCGGTGCTCTCAAACCCATGCGCAGCATCTCCTACAAGCAGCGCATTATTCAAACAAAATGTTGGTGCACGAACCTGTTCAAATTTTCCGGCATAGCCGTTTTCCCACGCTTCATCCAGTTCTTGTTTTGATTCCACGAACGGACCAAAATAACTCTCGTTCAAAACCTTCAGGCGCGGCAAGTCTATCTCTGCACCATGTTTGATCAGTATGCTGATCTCTTCCACCGGCTGCCGCATGCCTGTAGTGACAATGCGAAATTTTTCAGCTGGGTAATTCGCCAGGTTATCAACAAAGACATTCGAAGCCAGAAAACGATCCCCCCCGGAAAACTTTTCACGCATGGCGCCCTTTGATGGTAGGCGATAGGCATACCAGTTATCCAAAAATGTCTGCCCAAACTCATGCTCATCAAAATTAGGGTGTACTTTCGACATGAATTTGCGGGTCTGGCTGTTAATGCCATCCGTGCCCAGCAGGAGATCAAAGGGCAACTCTCCTAAGGTCGCTTCAGTGCAGATATTGCCTTCAAAATCAATACTTTCCACCCGGGCATTGAAATGAACAGGGATTCCTTCTTCGATCACTCGCTCATAGAGTTTTGAGATGGCATGGTTTCTCCAATGAGAATAGACCCCCTCCTTTGCGGAGACAAATCTAAAATCTCTGCCGAAGATGCGTTTATGAAGTACAACGCCAAAGAATTCAGAACGTTGGGAGTGAATTCCCTCCCAGATGCCAATGCTTTTTAGGATATTTATCGAAGCAGGTGAAAAAACGATCGGGAAGGTAAATCCGTGTTTTTTGAGAAATATTTCTTTGGACTGACGCTCGAGGAGAATGACATTCTCAAAATGGTCCTTGAATTTCAATGCAGAGACCATGCCAATTGGTCCCGCACCCACAATGACCAGATTGTTATATTTCTTTACTGTCATCTCTTTAACTATCCTCGTGAGTTCATTTATTATCTTAGCACGGGAAGTTATATCTGATCCTTTTCAGTTTTATCCCAAAACCGGACCCGCCTGGCAAGGTCTTTCATCATTCGGGTTTGCGGCGCAGAATCGAGGATCATCTTGTTGTACTCATCCATCCTGCCTTGTTTCTGATATTGCATTGCCAGTCGTATTTCGGGGATCTCGGCGATCATGAAGATCACAAGCAACACAATCGCATAGACCGCAAGTGCCCAACTGTCATTAACCAACCAACCCCATACCCCAAGAATGGGAAACCAAAGGATGAGCGAAGTGTGCGGCTGATTAATGATTATCGCCAACAAGGCTGCAAGTGTCATGCAAATCAACATCCCCACGGGTTCTATAACAAGCAGGCTTCCCAACATTGGAGAAAGTCCGCGCCCGCCCTGAAAACGATAATAAATGGGATAGTTATGTCCAAGAATGCAAAAAATACTGAACACAAAGTGATATATCCCAGCTGGAAAATAAAGCAGCAAGAATAAAACAGGAATAAAAGCTTTCAGGATATCGAGCAGCGCGACAATGCCGCCATATTTTTTTCCGAGTGCGATCGATGCCGTGGATGCGCCAATTCCGCTCACGGTTCCTTCCAAACCCTGGCCTGATCGGTGCCTTCTTGCTTCATCGAGGCTCTGGGTTGGGTTCACCCATCGGGCAACGACCCGCGCAAAAGAGATGGACCCGATCAAATATCCTGCGAACACAACAACGGTGAGAGTTAACGTATCCATGATTTATCCTAAAATATTAACCGCACCCTGATAGCCATCCACGATGATGTCACTGCCATCGGGCAGGTTGCATGCGCCGTTGACCGAAACCACACAGGGGATGCCATATTCGCGTGCGACGATGGAACTGTGAGACAAAATGCCGCCCGATTCCGCCACTACAGCTCCAGCTTTGGCAAAGAGCGGTGTCCATGCCACATCCGAATAAGGAATGACGATCACATCCCCTTTTTCCACTCGGTGAAAATCTTCTGTTGAGCGCACAACCTTTACACGTCCCTGATAGTATCCGGAAGAGGTTGGGATACCAGTGAGTATTTTTGCATCAGATTTCAATAGATCGAGCGGCGGGGCGGCATTGCCATAAATGATCTCTGGCAGCACAATGTCGCGGCTGCGTTCTATATTGTCCTTGTGTGCTTGGATCTTTTTCTTCAACTCTTTTGCATCCCCCGTGCCTTCCACAAGAGAACGGACTTCCTGCCAGGTAAGGTAGTAAATATCATCGCGGGCATCGAGAGCACCATCCTTTATTGATCTCTCTGCCAACTCATTGAAGTACACACGGAACCAGCCATAAGACGAGGTGTACATGGAACTGATCTTTTCGCGCAGCAAGCGGAACGTGCGGGCACGCTGATAGATCGGTCGTATCCGCATGCGTAGGAGAGTGGATGCTTTCAACGTCTGCCAGGTTATCTTTTTGTTGTCCCTTGCAGAGACGGCGTGATCCACAACCATACGAATGACCTTTTCCGGTTCTTCGCGCCAGGGAGTCTTCGAAAAATCGTTCCCGCTTTCGCTCAAATGCCCGAAACGCTTGATGAACTCATCCACCAATTGCATGAAGGAACCTGTCTCAGGATCGGATTTCAATTCGTTGTAGCTCAGCGAGCGAATCTTCTCTTGCATAGGTCGTGGAAGTTCATTGAACTGGTTATGAATTTCATCGAGGTGATGATTGGGGTCATAATCCTCCACCTGCGGAAGTCCTTCGGTTAGATTGAAATCCACAAATTCAACGCCTGCCCGTTTGAGCTGTGATTTCAAGACCGCATTGTAAATGTTCATCAAGATCGGAATAACAATGTTTTGATACGCCACTAATGTGTTGAACTTGAAGTGTTCGTCTATCTTTCCCAATAGCTCGTGGGATGAAAGGGTCTTGATATCTTCCATCTGTGTCTTATGAATGTTCGTTCCAAATTCCTCAAGCTCGGCTTTCACACTTCGGTCATACGTCCATGCTCGCGCGGCGAATCCAAGAATGCGTGGGATATGCCGAAACGTTTTCAGAGATGGGCTAAATGGCGGGCGCTTGCTTTCACGTTTGAAGCCAAGCAGCATTTCCAGTCCTTCGCGCGGAAAGCCAGGGATCTCGAAGATCGTGCCGATCGCCCCCATGTTGAAATAAGCGCGGTAATGGAATATGGTCGTGAGGTCTTCAGGTTTGAGATGGGTTGTGCCCATCAATGAATCGAAAAGACGGATCCATGCTGTATTGACCAATGGAATGTTGACCGAAGCGATCAATGGTTTGATGATGCCCGGAAGCACTTCGCGCGAAATGCGATTTGAATACAGCGGCACATTCGTCAGGGCGGTGATGGGGCGAATTTGCAGCCAGTAAATATTCTTTCCGTCGTATGCCCATTCCAGGTCGACGGGAGAGCCGTAGAGTTTTTGGATCCGGCGCGCTTCATTGGCGATCTCACGGATCACATCTTCAAACTCTGCTTCAGTCTCCGGTTTGGTTGTGAATTGCCCCCAGCGGTAGATCCAACGTGCGGGTGTGACCCCATCCTGCATCAATGCTTCGCCAAGTCCATGCACTGCTTCAATGACGACCTCATCCAAACCGGTGATGGGATTTTTACTGAACACCACGCCGGAGATCTGAGGGGTAACCATCTTCTGCACAAGCACAGCCATCTTCAACTCTTTCCCCGTCTCACCAAGTTTTTTCATGTAAGGCTGGAGGGTTTCAGAACGGCTGGAGTTGAGCACATCTCGTATGGCATCAACGATGGCGTCCAGTCCTTGCACATTCACCCGGCTGAGGAATTGACCTGCAAAGGAGAGTTCTTTGTCATCCTCCAGGTTTGCAGAAGAACGAACCGCATAGGGCTCATCAAGTTCGAGCCTGTCTTTAATTGCATCCTTTAGTTTTACAAACCCCGCCTGAGGATCGTGCTCGATCATTTCACTTGCGGAATAGGTCACGACCAGAGTTTTGGGAATCAGCAGGCGATGCTTTGCGAGCCAGTGAAGCCCAACACCCTTTTTGCCGAAACTGTCCACATGGCGTACGTCTGCAATATCAGCAAGAAAGGAAGGATTCATGATCAGGCTCCATCAGGGTGAAGAGGGCGGTATTGGGGCGGTCAGGTAGCGGATATTTTCTTCCATGGGAAGGATGCCATACAGCCCTGTATCTTTCAGATCGAGATGTTCAAAGAGGAATATTTTTGGTGGAAAGTAAGTGAACGTGGAAAACGCCGCAAACAGGATTAAAAAAACGACAATGGCAGCCTGGTTATATCTTTTTTCGAGCGGTGAACGACTCAATAATTTGTAGCTGATCACCTGCCCAATAAATACTGCCAGATAAAAAAGGAACAGGTCAGCTGGAA
>JBEBCV010000029.1:0-20301 GCA_041157505.1 Chloroflexota bacterium
CACCCTCCAAGGAACCTGGTTCCCGCGGGTACTAATCAAAATGGCACAATAATGTGCTGACTTGAAATGAAAAGAACGCGGCTGCAATACATTGCAGCCGCGTTTTCGTCCTTGCAGGGCATTTCCAGATAAGGTATTATTTTGCTATGATATTAGTGGTTTCATTATTCATTTCATTGACTGTACCAGTGATCTTTCTGTTTGCACTGCGAACTTTTGACCTGCATAAAACAGTAAAATTCAACAGAAATATAATTACCCTGGTATTTGGCATCCTGGCTTATTTACTGGCAGCTCAGATCAACCCGGCATTTTCAAATTCGGGCTGGCTTGAATGGCGGCAAGTGGTTCGTTATGTGGCGCCAGTTGTTGAAGAAATTCTAAAAGCAATCATTCTGATCTATCTGGTCAATCGCGCTGACTTTAATTATGTTGTTGATGGCGCTTTATATGGCTTTGGTGCGGGGATCGGTTTTGCCATCATAGAGAATATAGAATATGTGCAGGGAAATATCGCTTCAGCTTTAGTCATTGCATTGGCTCGTGTTTTTTCCACAAACTTGATGCATGCAACAAGTAGCGGGTTGATCGGTACATCCCTGGCTTTTTATCGTGGTGATGAGAATAAAAGGAGGGGGCTGTTAGTGGTGTTTGGCGGGTATATCCTTGCGATCTTTTTCCATGGGGTGTTCAATACCATGGTTAATGCTGGTACCTTCCTTGCTTTTGCCATTTCTTATGGCGCCATTGGTGCTGCGTTGATATGGTATGTGATCAGAATTGGCATGACCAAACAAAAGAATTGGGTGGGTGAAAAACTTGGTGCTTCTGATCGGGTGACGAAAGAAGAGGTCCGTGCAGTGACCAGCATTGATAAAGTGGTGGAAACACTGATCGAGCCATTTCGTGAACGCTTTGGCGATGATAAAGTTCCATTGGTTCGGGAACTCATGTATAAGCAGGTTGAAATGGGTATCAAACGCAAGTTGTTGGATGCCACCCCCAGCCCAACCAAACGCAAGGAAGTGGAAGATATTGTCAAGAAGCTCTACCAGGAAATGGAAGTTCTGCGAAACCAGATCGGAATGTACCCAATGATGTTTGTGCGTGAGGTGTACCTCGGGCAGGACATCCAGCTTTGGGACGTGCTCCAAACTCGTATCGCTGAGACAGGTAAAGGTCAAAAGGGAGGCGGTCTGTGGGATATGGCGACCAATAAGATCAAACAATCTAAATCTGAGGAGGAGAATCAGTGAGCGTTGATATTCTCCAAAAGATTCAAGAAACAGAATTTTTTAAAGAACTTTCTGATGAAGCGTTGGCTGCCGTGGCGGCTAAAGCAGAGGTTTGCAAATACCAGGTAGGGGATGTCATGATGCGCAAGGGGGACCCGGCTGATTCGTTTTTTGTCATCCTTGAAGGACATCTCAAGATCGTAACGACAGATGCCAAAGGAGATGAGATCATCATCAACAAGGTGGGGCCCGGTGAAAGTATCGGTGAACTGGCACTTGTGGATGAACGTCCGCGTTCAGCAGGGGTGGTTGCGCTGGATGAGGTGGAGGCGTTGGAGCTGACAAAAGATGCTTTCTTTGAACTTCTGAATCAGCGATTGGATGTGTCTTTAGGCATTCTGCGTGGTTTTTCAAATCGGTTAAGATTTTCGACGACATATATTGAGAAAGTAATTGATTGGTCACAAAAGACTGCTGAAGGGGATTATTCCTTCCTTGATCTAACCCAGCCTCTCAATAACCGGGTAGGCAGCGATGATGATAAAGCGGCGCAATTGCTTTCAGCGTTTTATTCGATGGTCAGCAAAGTAAAGGCACGTGAAGAAACATTGAAACAGGAATTGGAACGCCTAACGTTCGAGATCGATCAGGAACGCCGTAAGAAAGAGTTTGATGAGATCACTGGCTCGGAATTCTATACCAAGTTGAAAGAGCAGGCCAAAGCCCTGCGACAGAAACGCGCTTCAGACCAGTAAAAGGAAAACGGAGGAGTTATGGCAGGTAAGATCGTATCCATTCATTCATTTCGAGGCGGAACGGGTAAATCGAATACAACAGCAAATCTTGCTTCACAAGTTGCCATGACGGGCAAACGTGTTGGGGTTGTAGATACTGATATTCAATCTCCGGGTATTCATGTGCTTTTTGGGTTGGATGAGCATAAGATGGGTAAGACCTTGAACGATTTTTTGCATGGAAAAGCATCCATTCGCGAAGTAGGGTTTCCGGTGGGTGAAAATACCGGCGAAGGGGAGGGGCGCTCTCAATTAGCGGGTAAGAACCTCTTTTTGTTCCCATCCAGCATCAACGGCAAGGACATCAGTCAGATCCTTCATGAAGGCATCGATTTCAACAAACTGAACGAAGGTCTGCAAACTGCCATTACCGAATTTAATCTCGATTACCTTTTCATCGATACTCATCCCGGTTTGAACGAAGAGACTCTGTTATCCATTGCTACATCTGATATTCTTATCATCATTCTGCGCCCTGATAATCAAGACCTTCAAGGAACAGCTGTGACCGTGGATGTGGCCCGTAGTCTGGATGTACCAAACTTATTCCTGATGGTGAACAAGGCACTGCCTAAATATAATTTTGCAGAGATCAAAAAAGATATTGAGGCGCAATTTCAGGCACCTGTTACAAGCGTTTTGCCGCTTTCATTTGATATGGCGGAAAATGCCAGCAAAGATCTTTTCTCCTTGCGATATCCAGACCATGAATGGTCGAAGGCTTTGAGAAATATCGTTCCGTACATCTTGAACGCGAAATAGGAGCAGATTATGAAATGCTGGCATTGTGAAGAAGAAGCTAGAGCATCCTGTGCGTTTTGTGGTCGGTTCGTTTGTAAAGATCATGCAGCGACCATGTCCACGTTCATTACAATGTTTGTCGGTGCGAACAATACCCCTAAAGGGTTGGCCGTTGCCAATGTGATCTGGTGTGGCGAGTGCGAACCCCAGCCTGAGCCGATCAGCATGCCTGAGTTGTACTAAGTAAGCGAGGTAGACATGCCCGGACTCTTTGATCGCCTGGATAAAGAAATTAAAGATAGTCAGAAGGATGGCGGTATTTCGCCACTAGACATCGCCAAACTGCCGCCTTCTCTTAGAAAGATTATGCGTGTAATGCTGCGGGAACTGCAGTTGAGTTACCCACGTATGTGTGAAGTGATGGATGGTATGCCTGAACAGGACCGCCTCACACGCGCCGAGTTGGATGAAGCCCTTAAGACCCTGACAGAACAATTCTGGCTGGTCCGCATTGGAGAGAAGGAAAAGGCGATCTACAAGGTGAATTTGCGTCGTAAGGCAGGTAGTACCCTTATGGCGGGGATCTGGTCATCCCTGGATGAAAAATTAAAAGGTAATCCGTCTGAAAGAAAATCAGAATCATCGGAATAAAAGAACAGCGCCGCATTTTGCGGCGCTGTTCTTTTAATTTTCCTTCGGTATCTTCCTGACCAATTCAAATAAATTTAGCGGTTTGCTCTTTCCCTTTAAGGGAACTTCACCAATGGATAAACACTCATACTTGGATTCTATGGCTTGCTTAACCGGTTCTGCAATGATGATCTGATTCTTTTGAGCTCGATTCATCAAACGAGCCGCCGTGTTGACCGTATCTCCCAACACATTGAATTCGCGTCGACCGCGTGGATCGCCGATCTCAGCTACGAATGCCGGTCCCGTGTTGATGCCGATCTGGCAATACACTTCCGGTTTGATGCCGCCAATTGTGGGTGCTTTGGCGTTGACACCCTCTACAATTTCGCGAATGGCAACTGCTGCAGAAGCAGCACGCATTTCATTATTGGTATGTGCATTAGGAACGCCGAAATAGATGACGATGTCTGAACCCGACAGGTGGTAGGTCACCTTTTTGAGTACACCACCGCGAGCTTCCACTGCAGCGTTGATGAGAGAAAAAGCCTTGGAAAAACTAGCTGCCAGTTTTCGCTCTTCACCTGGCAATACACGATCTGCAGATTCGGGCAGACCGATAAAATTAACGAACATGATCGTCGGGCTTAGGAAATCCGGCGGAATGCGGCGGTCTGCTGCGCTTTCCACCAGCATCGAGAGGACTGGGTCGGGGATGTAACTGGCAAGCGGTTCGATCGAATTAAGAAGCTCGATAATATTATTCAAGACTTCTTTTTTATCTTTCAGGTCAAAAAGCACACTACTTGCCATGCGGCGTCCAACTGGAGTGATCTCGTAATCACCAAGATTTGAAGCCGTTAGATCATCGATCACAAGATGATATTCAGGATTGCCCTCTTCAAAACGAAAATCATCTTTCGCCAGTTCATATGCGCTTTGCGAAACGTTCACGCGTTCATTGAAGCCGTTGCTTTCCGTTAACTTTGCTTTTTGTACATCCTTGCCAAGCAGCACATGCTCCATGCGGCGCGGTGTGCCGATCTCAGCTGTGAGGAATTTTCCACTGTGGATGCCGATGCGCATTTTCAAGTTGACAATGCCAGATGGGGTTTGGATCTCGGCAAAATCTATCATGGCACGCTGCATTCTCAACCCGGCGCGGATGGCGCGTTTGGCATCGTCTGACTTGTCTCTTTTCTTTGGAAAGAGCACCAGCATTGCGTCGCCGGTAAATTCAACCAACTCACCGCCCGACTTGCTGATGATCGAGATCATGGTGGAGAAATATTTTGTCAATTCCTTCAACAGGTTTTCCGCCCCAGCACGTCCCTTTGAGGAATTCGCTTCCATGAGCTTGGTGAACCCTGCCAGATCGGTGAACATCATTGTCCCATGTTGCCACTCGGTCTTTACATCTCCGGGTTTAAGCTTCGTAATATCTATCTGTTTTGATGTGTAATCATGTAAAATGCGCTGTAGCGTACGCAAATGGTTATGGACTTGGATCATCACTTCCACTGATGGATTGCCCCACATTGCTACATACATTTCCGAGGGCAACAAATATCGCAAACGGCTTTCAATTGTGGTAAGTGGTGACTCGGGAAGCATAAATTACATTATACTTGAATTGGATGTATTCGCTCCAACTAGCGATTAAATCAATTTTGAGGAGAGAAAAATGAATAATAGAAGACTTGTTTTTGTTGGTATCCTTTTAATAGCCGGTATTCTTCTGGCAGCCTGTGGTGGTGGAGCAGCAACAACTGGCGACGAAAGCACGCAAGCTCCCGAAGCTACACCTGGTTCCAGCGATGCTGGCGGTTCAACAGACTCTGGTGGAGGACAACCCGCTTCCGCCGTGGACCTGAACCTTGACCCTGCCAATCTGACCTCTGAAAACGCCCAAGGTGCTGCTGCTTATTTATATGAAGGCTTGGTCCGTTTGCAGGATGGCACTGTTGCAGGCGCTCTTGCCGAATCTTTTACTGTTTCTGAAGACGGCTTGGACTATATCTTTAACATTCGCCAGGGTGTAACTTTCCACGATGGCACTACCCTCAATGCAGATGTAGTTGTCTTGAACTTCAACCGCTGGTTCGACCCTGCTGATGCCAATCGCGGTAGCGGTGAATATGCTGCATGGGCTGCTAACTTTGGCGGTTTCAAAGGCGAAGTGGATGAAGAAGGAAAGCCAAAATCTTATGTGGATGGCATCGAGAAACAGGATGAATTCGTCGTCATCTTCCACCTCAACACTCCCGATCCAGAGTTCCTGAGCAAACTAGCAAATCTTGCCTTCTCGATCGTCAGCCCTGCCACTTTTGCAGGCGGTGACGGAGGCTCTGGTTCGTACAAAGCTGCCTCAAATGATGGCACTACCCTTGTCCTTGAACCGTTCGCCGGATACTGGGATGCAGCTGTTGTTCCTAGCGAGAATATGGAAATACCTGCTCCGTAATTTTTACTAATAAAATCAGCCCCGAACATTGTTCGGGGCTGATTTTATTTAAGGTGGGTTTATCTGTTTGCCCAGACCGGTTCACCATCATACCCAGGGATGGAGGTAAGCCGAGTGAATTCATTCCTAATTATCAGTGCAGAATAGATTTCCATGTCTCCGCCTGATTGAGCTTGGAAGACCAGTCGTAGCCCGTCTGGTGACCAGGCAGGGATGCCGCGCGGTTGGATGTCTGTTTGAGAGAGTTGGAAAACTTCGCCACTAAATCGATGAATAACAAGTACGTTCGATTGATCATTGACCGCAATCCATAGACCGTCTGGTGACCAGACAGGGATGCTGTATTCAGCTGCTCTAGGGGTGATGCACGATTGATTCAACCCATCGCGACCGATGAGACAAATATTCGAGAGCTCGCCAGAAAAGGATTGGAATGCGATAAAGTTTCCATCCGGCGACCAGATAGCAGCGTTATCGGGAGTAGGACTGGTTGTCAGTGTTGCAACAGTTCCATTGGGTCCGAGCAGGAATAGGTCCGAGTTGCCGAAGCGATTGCTCACAAAGAGTATGTCATTCGAAACAGGAGACCAGACGGGGTTGCTGTCTCCCGCGGGATCATTGGTCAAGCGGGTTTGGTTGGTGCCATCGATATTGGTGGTATAGATTTCCAGGTTGCCATCGCGGAAGGACTCAAAGGCGAGCTGTTGCCCGTTGGGAGACCATGAGGGCGAGGCGTCTTTTTCCTGTGCATCGGTGACGCGAGTAACGATTTTGCTGGCAATATCAAGAACATAGATATCGGTGTTGTCTCCAACAGTGGAGGAGAATGCAACCTTGCTGCCATCTGGAGAGAGGCGGGGAGTGGTGCCTTCATCTACAAGGGCGTTGGTGGTGAGACGAATTATTTCAAGTCCATCGGGGGTGGTCATATACAAATCAGTTTCACCATCGCGATTCGAGGAGAAAATGATGTAGCCAGTGGCTGGGGGAATTTCTGTAGGTGGGACTTCCACGATCACTTCTTCGGTGGCGCTAGTCGCTGGTGTTTCTGTAGGCGCCCCTGCTGCACCTGAAAGGTTAATACCAGTGGTACTGCCGCAAGCACCCAAGGCGAGTGCCATCAGGACAGTGCCTGTAAAAAATAGGATATGTCGATATTTTTGATTGGAAGAGGTCATGGAATTCCTGCCCAATTGGGCTACTTTCGGGGTGATATGGGACTTTTTTACTACTTTTTAATATTCCGTATTCTTAGTGTCTATTTATCCCCCAAAAGTGTCCCCGGAACAACCCCAAAAAATGACAATTTTGCAAATCCCTAAAAAAGCCGCAAGGATTATTGTCTATTGCGGATCTTCGTTATCCTCCTGATCCTTTTTCTTTTTAGCGCGCAATTCTGTTGCTTTGGTCTTGAGGTCGCGGAAGAAGGCTGTATCGGTGATCTCTTCCACCTGTTTGGCGCGGCGTGAATGATCGATCTCGATCTTCAATTTGGCGATCTCGCTCCGTAATGCCGCCTCACGGATGTAGCCATCAAGAGCGGCTGTGGCCAGCAGGATAAGTGCTTCCAATACTGTGTCATCTTCGAAGGCTACGATCTCACCAGTCTTTGGATCTTTGGCATTTATCAATTGCAAAACGCCCATAACCTTACCATCCTTGTTCTCGAGTGGAACGGTTAGGAAGGACTTGGATCGGTAATGGGTCTTTTCATCAAAAGCTTTGGTGCCAGAGAAATCGAACCCGGCTGCCTCGTAAGCATCTGCGATGTTGATGCGGGTGCGGGTCAATGCAGCATATGAGACCACATTGGCGCGGTTCTCGCTGCCATCTTCGTTGTACATGCGAACCGGGTAAAAGGTGATGGGCACACCACTTGTGCCGCCCATTTGCATATTTAATGAAGTGTTACGCAGGATCACGAATCGTAGTTTGTCATCTTCTACGAGATACAAGGAGCCTGCATCAGCATGTGTGAAGGACTGGGCTTCCACCACCAACGATTCGAGCAGGCGGTTGAAGTCTTTCTCTGCTGAAAGTGAAACGCCAATGGGGATCACTTTGCTTAACAAGGTCAGTTGATTGTCGCGCTGTGAGACGGTTCCTGCCATGGCATCCAGCATTTGAGCCAATTGTCCCAGATCTCCAGAATCGTTCATGAACTCGCTCAATAAAGCGGAATCGTAATCGCCCTGTTCAATGGCACGTACTGCGTGCATGATTCTCTTAAGGGGAGATGTGGAACTGATTACGGTCCGTTGAGACTGCGGTTGCGACATATCCGTCAGTATACCCCAAGAATCCGCGCATGCGGATTGCGATATACTACCGCCATGTCCAAACGTATCGGTCTCTTTGGCGGCACCTTTGATCCGCCGCATATCGGTCATCTTGTTCTTGCGGCAGAAGCTGTTTCTCAATTCAAACTCGATAAATTGCTTTGGGTTCTCACACCAGATCCACCCAACAAACTGGGGAAACCCATAACACCCTTGGACTATCGCCTGCCCATGCTGCAAGGGATCATCGCTCACAACCCGGCATTTGAACTGTCACGCATCGAGATCGATCGACCCGGTCCGCATTACACGATCGATACAGTCCGTTTGCTTGCCCAGCAGGAAGGGAATGCCGAAATCTTTTTGTTGATCGGTGGGGACTCACTTTGGGATCTGCCCAACTGGCGCCTCTGCACGGACCTCGTGGCTGAAGTTTCCAAAATCGGCGTGATGCGCCGCCCCGGTGACTTCACCGACCTTGCCCCGCTTGAAGAAAAACTTCCTGGTGTAACGGCAAAAGTGCAATTCATCGAAGCCTTGCTGCAAAACGTCTCGTCGCGTGAAATTCGCAAGCGGATCGTTTCAGGCGAAATGTACCGCTATTACCTTGCACCTGAGGTGTACGAATACATCGAAGCCAATCATCTCTATCGCTGATATTTACTCACTAATTTCCCATGCCCATCTTTTACGATCCTATCTTTTCCTTTGTCTCACTCAGCCACTTTATGGTGGATACGTTCAACGCCAGCCGTCCGGTTTTGCTTACCTATCTTGGTTTAAGCGAAACAGAAATCGCTCTTTTCTCAACCATTTATATTTGGGCATCGGCGTTGACACAGCCCTTTTTCGGTTGGATCTCAGATCGCACTGGTCCACGTTGGTTGGCAGCAGGCGGTGTGTTATGGATGACCATCTTTTATTCCCTCGCTTTGACCCTGCCCGGCAATCTTGGTTTGGGTTGTCTCATTCTTGCAGCGTTGGGATCTTCTTCCTTTCACCCTGTTGGAGCTGTTCAAGCAGCTCTGCGTGGACGTGAGTTCTTGAAAGGACGAGAGACAACGTCCACTTCCCTTTTTTTTACTGCCGGGCAAATGGGACATTTTACAGGTCCCATCCTTACAGGTTTGATTCTGGCGTATTTGAAAATTCCGGGTATGTATATTCTGCCTTTGGTTTCCATTCCGATCGGGTTCGCATTGATGTATCAGTTGAAAGATAACCATCCACACCCACAGCCCGTGAAGACGGTTATCTCTCGACGTAATCGGGCAGGGATTGCGTTCATCCTCGTATTGATGGCGGTTGCTACCATGCAATCTTGGGCACAGGCGAATATGGTGAACCTCATTCCGAAATACATCAAAGATTTGGGGCAGGGTGCCACGGTATATGGCAGCATGGCGGGACTGTTCATGGGCGGCTCTGCCTTGGGCAATATGATCGGTGGTCATTTTGCAGACCGTTTTCCGAAGCGTTTTGTTGCAGCTTTGGCTTTGCTTTTTTCAGCGGTTCCCATCTTTCTGATCAGCCGCATTGGTTGGTCTGGATGGTTATATGTGTTGGTTCCACTTGCAGGAGCAGGGACGGGCGCTGTGCATAGCATTATGGTCGTGATGGCGCAGCGTATCATTCCCGGTGGGATGGCTCTTGCATCGGGGTTGATCCTTGGTTTTATCTTTTCGTCTGGCGCGTTGGGATTGTTGTACACTGGTCACTTGGCGGAGTTATATGGTTTCCCCTACGTCCTGACATTGACCACCGGCATGGTTCTCTTCGCATCGCCACTGGCGTTGTTGTTGAAGGAGTAGGGGCGACCTTTCAATAATAATTATGATCCTTTGCTGTGACTATGAAGGCGAAGGATACAAAAAATCCGCCTTGGTCAACACCCAAGGCGGATTTTTTGTATCAGGCAAACATCTAGTTAAGAGACGGAGGGTACTTCATCCACAGTGGGGGCAGGGATGAAGCCTGGTGGATTGCGAGTCCCGAACCAAGTCATCACGGCAGCACCTACGCTGACTAGAGTCACCAGCGCGGAGGGCAGCCAACCAACACAGGGAATGATCTCCATGACGCCGAGTACAAGCATTAAAAGGAAGGTGCCAAAACCTGTTGAAAGAACTGGCGCCCAAACTTGGTTGATGGCTTTGGTGAAGCGTTCGCCAACTTCCTGCCCAAGCGCGATCACACCGAATAACCAAGCCAGTGGAACAAGCAATACAGCAATGGCAGCCACGGGGATCAGAATGATGGTAACGATCATGATGATCAAAGCCACCGGCAGAGCAACGAAGACCAGCAAACCATAACCACCAGCCACGAACGGTTGACGTGTAATTGTAGTGGCAGTGCGGTCCAACTGCGGTTGCAGGAAAAGCGAGAGCAGCATGCCAATGACAGCGATCAACACTGCGCGACCAAGTTTGCCCATCACGTTCCAGAACGGATTGATGCTCACATCTACATTGGGTACATCAGGGTTGGGAGCATTAGGCTCAGTTGGGTTATCGATTTCGGGTGGTGCATTGTTGGTGATCTCACCTGTGACTGTGGCACCTTCTTGCTGTGTGACCTGTCCGCCAAAGGTGGCAATGTTTCTTACTTTGGATTCAGACTCAAGCAATGCCTGCCCGCCGAAGAGCACAATATCACCATTCACTTCACCAGTAACGGTCACATTGCCGCCAAAAACAGCAACGTCACCATTTATGGTGGTTTCTTCAGCAAACGTAATATTGCCTCCAAAGATAACAATGGAGCCGTTAACCTCAGCATCTTTTTGGATCTCAATATTGCCGCCGAATACAGCAATGCTGCCATTAAGCGTTTCACCCTCTTCCAATGTGTAGTTTTGACCGAACAGAACAACATCTTCATTGTTCGGTGTTTGCGCATGGATGCTGGCTGTTGGTATGATCAATAGAGCCAACAGGAGCAGGATTCGGGTCAGCGTTGATTTTTTCATGCAGGTACTCCTTGAGGTCGGCGAGCTAGTCGCCAAATGGATACTGCCCACAACAATCCCATGCCAGCCAAGCCTGAGAAAATGACCATCCACATATAGGGCGGAAGGAACTCAGGCAGCATGCGAAGCATTACGGTGACGATCTCTCCGAAGGCTTGCAGGGATGTGAACACAAATAAAAATATACCAGTGGCAGAGATCAACCATTCCACCGGCGAGGCGGCGATCGAGATCAGAACAGGAGCGAGGAACCATCCAAGTAAGCCCACCCCGCTAAGGATGAGCACGATCAGCCCCCATAAGCGGCGGCGTTGTTCTGCCAGCTTTTGCGCAGCCAATTTTTGTTGGAAGCGTAAGGCGAAACCTGGTGCAGGCGCGGCTACACGTGCCGAACGCAAGGCGAGACCCGTCTCAGCCAGTGCAGAGCAGGTTCTGCATTCCCGCAGGTGAGAGTTGAGTTCACGCTTTTCGGTGGGGGTGAGGACTTTATCGTCCAGCAGCCAGGTTTCAAAAGGCTGGTGATTCATGATGTCTCCTTTCCATTTCAGCGAGCAGGTCATCTTCTTGTTCGACCCACAAGCCAGCCAGTTCCTTGCGCGCACGGTGCAGGCGGCTCTTTACAGCGCTCACCGTAAGGTTCAAGGATTCGGCAATTTCCTTTTCTGAATAGTCATACCAATATCTCATAATGATCGCTGCACGGTCAGTGGCATCCAGATCTTTGAGCATGGCATGGACGCGTTCATTCGTCTGCCCGGTGATGGCTTCACCTTCAGGGCTTGGCGCGTCCATATCGGGAATTTCAAATGAATTCCCATCTTCGTCCTCCACATCCATCGAGAACATCGAAAACTTGCGGCGGCGGAGGCGGTCAATACAATAGTGCGCCGCGATCGAGAGTAACCATGTCGGGAAGGGGCGTTTCTGGTCATACCTGTGCAAGTGCTGGTACGCGCGCAAAAACGTCTCCTGCGCAGCGTCTTCCGCGAGTTCGGGTTCACCCAACATGCGGTAACACAGGTTGAAAACGGGGGTTTGGTAGGTTTCTACGAGCTTTGTAAATGCCTCGTCATCACCTTGTTGCGCCTGGGCAACCCAGGTCTGTTCTTCGTTCACGTTTCTCCTCGGGAAGGCTTTCTACCTTCTCTTACGCATTCACAAGAGGAAAAGTTTCACAAATTTGACTGAACAAATTTGAGGTGTGGAATGCAACCACCAGACTTTTGGACGATTTCCGCCCAATTAATAGAATACTCCGAATCTTGATTGTTGGACTAATGACTATGACTGTGCCCGCTTCCTTCTGGACCGAGGAACTGTTCCCACTTCCCGAGCGAATCCACCCTTTGAGCGAAGAAGATGGCTATGACGGTTGTGATCGGCACGGCAGCGATCAGCCCCAACGAGCCGACCAGGGTTCGCACGATCTCCTCCGCAATGAACGAGAAGTTGACGATGTAGCCATAGTCGCCGCCGCCCATTGAGAACATCAACATCATCGGTAACGAGGCTCCAGCGTAGGCTAAGACCAACGTGTTCACAGTCGCAGCTACATGGTCCTGACCGATGCGCATGGCAGCCCCATAGAGACCGCCAAAGCCGAGGTTTGGATTCGCATGATGAAGTTCAAAAACGGCTGAGGCTTGAGTTGTCACCAAGTCATCCAACACGCCAAGTGCGCCGATGATCAAGCCGCCAAGGAAAAGTCCGCGCAGACTGATGGGTGTTTCACTCAACTGCATCAGGAACATCACGTTCTCGTCTCCGGAGCCGTTGAGTTTGGTAAAGACCACGAACAGACCAGCCAATGCTCCAGTGATGAGCAAAACGATAACCATGCTGATGACTGCTGCATGAGTTTTAAGTGTCCAGCCGTAGGTGATGTAGAGACTGACGCCCAGCAGGATGATCGAACCAATGATGCTAATAGTCAGTGGGTCTTCACCCGCAAGAATGTGCGGAATGATGTAGCCAATGATGATGTATAAACTGAATGCCATGCTCAACATGGCGCGAACGCCCTTCCACTGGCTGATAAGAATGATGGCAATGGCAAAAATGAAGGTCAGCCAAAGAATCGGTGTGGTGCGAACGTAATCAACAAAATAGGCATTGACCACATTATCTGGCGTCTTTGAAATCGTGACGATGATCTTATCGCCCGGTTCGAGCAGATAGTCATCCGAACGCACCTGCCGTCTGCCATAGTCGATCTCCATGGGGATGCCTTCATATGGTCCTTCAAGAATATTTACTCGGGCGATCTGATAGGTCTGTTCGCTTTCCCCAAATAGGATCTGTCCCTCTTCAATGATCTGCAGCACCTCTGCACGGACGGTATCCGCGCCAAAGGTGGCGAACCCGTCACCGGGGAGTTGAACGCGAGCAAAGAACGTGTATGCGGTTACACCGATAAGCAATAGAAAAGGAAAGAGCCATGAAGTTTTTTTCATGGCTCTGATTATATAACGGACCGTGGACGACGGACGATTGCCATCGTCTATGGTCAATCGTCTATCGTCCGTAAGGATACCAATAACTCTTATCTTCCATATTGAAATCCCAATGGACGTGCTTCGTCTCGCGGAATTGATCTAAACCTTCTTCACCGAGTTCGCGCGCACCGCCGGAATATTTCATCCCGCCAAATGGGCCGGCGTAATGGTCAGTGAGCGGGTCGTTGATCCAGATCGTCCCGGCTTTCACATCGTCGAAGAATTGTTTAACTTTCTTGGCATCGTTCGAGATCAGCACCGCACCCAAACCATATTGACAATCATTGGTCAACTTGATGGCTTCGTCGAAGGTGGTGTATTCCATGATCGGCACGGCAGGTCCAAAGGTTTCATCACGCATGATGATCATGGAATGGTCGACGCTGGAGAGTACGGTCGGTTCGTGGTAGAAGCCTTTGTTCAAATGGGTTGGTCTGCCGCCGCCGACGAGGATCTTCGCGCCACGCGATCTTGCATCTGCGATGTGAGTTTCGAATTTAGCGCGGTAGGTTTCGCCGATCATCGGTCCCATGTCAGTCGTTGGTTCCAAGCCGGGACCAAGGCGCAAGGTCTTGATATGCTCGACGATGGCTTCGGTGAATTTCGCGCCACCCCGCCTTGGGACGTAGACTCGCTCCGTCGATGTGCAAACCTGCCCGGCGTTGAGTAGAGCCGCGTATGCCACCGCTTTTGCTGCAATTTCGGGGTCTGCATCCTCAGCAATGACCGTTGCATCCTTGCCGCCGAGTTCAAGATGAAGTTTTTTCATCATCGGTGCAGCGATCGAAGCGATCTTTTGCCCGGTGGCTAAACTTCCAGTGAAAGCGATCACTGGCACATCGGGGTGTCTCACCAATGGCTCGCCGGTTTCCAAACCATAGCCAGTAACCACGTTCACCACACCCGCGGGGAGGTGGTTGAAGCAGTGTTCTGCCATGTAAAGCGCTGTGAGCGGAGTCATCTCGGAGGGCTTGATGACCACCGTATTGCCAGCCGCAAGCGCGGGCGCAACTTTCCAAGCCATGAGCAAGAGCGGGAAATTCCAAGGCACGATACAGCCGACCACACCATACGGTTCTTTGATGATGAAATTGAATTGCGAGGTTGTTGCTGGTGCCAGTACGCTGCCGCGATGGTGACGTCCCAACTCGGCATAATAGCGGAAGGTATTTAACACCCATTCGATCTCTTCATCGTTTTCAGAGACGGGCTTGCCTTGTTCCAACGTCAGCAAGCGGACGATTTCCTCGCGATGGGCATGCACTTTCTCTGCGACTTCATGCAATAGATTTGCCCGCTCGAAGGAGCCCATCTTCCGCCAAGGGTCAAATGCGGATTTGGCAGCTTGTACTGCCGCTTCAATATCTTCCTGCGTCCCACGCGGAACTTTCCCTAAAACCTCTTCGGTGGCAGGGTTTTGAACTTCGATGACTTCTTTGGCATTGCCGTTCGTGAACATACCGTTGATATACATGAGTTCCATAGCTTTTGGTCCTTTGGGAAGATTAATAAAATTAGATTTTATGGTCTGATGGTATTGAGTTCCTGATAGTATCTGTCCAACCAGGCATTCGACCAGCCCCATAAAGTTGTGTCTAATACGATCTTTTTTACATCATTGCGTGTGATCTTTGCTTCGCTTTCAAAGACCTGTGCATTGCGTCTGCAAACCGCCAGTGTGCGGATGGCGAACATCAAAGGAAAAATGCACCCAAGCCGAATGCCATGCTGCCACCATGGTAGTGATTTTACATATTTCAAGGCCTGGTGTAAATGACGCTCTGCTTTTTCTGTGAGCAAATCCAAGACTTGCAAGGCGCGTTCCCTGTGTTGTGCATCGAAAAGTTGATCTTGAGTAAGCCCCAGGTCGTGCAAATATTTTGCAGGGACATACACCCATCCGCGTTCGAAATCCTCGCGCAACCCGCGAATCACATTCACGGTCTGCAACCCCAGACCGAATTCGCGAGCCAACGGCATGATCTCCCGCTCCTTGCGGCGGATGCTGATCGAATACCAGGCAAAGAGTTGCGTCACCAAATACCCAACCCGTCCGGCAACCTCGAACATGTAATCATCCATCTCTTTTTCATCTGCCACGTTCGGACCTTTTTGAGTCCAGCGTGCCATCCCTTGTGTGCTGCTAATAACATGCCGAACAATGATGTCCTGTACATCAAACGGCAGGGAGCGAAGATGCTGCAAGATCTCTTTTGCTTGTTGTGCTACGATGGCGTCGGGATTGGTAATGTCTGCTTTGGTGAACTGTGCAGTTAACGTTTCTACTTTTTCTTCCTCACGGAGTACATTGACCCAGATATTGAGCAAGGCTACTTTTTGGTCCGTTCCCATTTCTTCGTTGTCTTCAAGATAATCTGAAACGCGTAACAATAAATAAGCAATCGTTGTGGCCTCGCAAAGGATGCCCGGAAGGCGTTCGATACCCAGGGCAAATGTGCGGCTTGCTGTTCTCAGTAATATCTTAGGGTCCATGATCTTGTCCTTAGCAATAAATTTAAGACTTAAACACTTTACCATATCCATTCGATAGCACAAATAAAAAAGGCGATGGATATTGCTGTATCCACCGCCTTTTTTATTATTTGTTTAAGTCTTCCTCAGGCATCTGCGACTCTTCGATCAGGTTTTGCGGTGTTGCCGCACCACAACTGGGACATACAAAATTATGTTCCACCGGGATATACGATCGTTTGCAGAATGGGCATTCAATCGGCATGGGCTCTTTGGGCACCTCTTTAATGACTTCCTTGGTCACTTCGCGGGTTTCCACACGAGTCCCACCGCCGCCAATGAAGATCGGACCGCCCGAATGGTAGTGTCCGCCAGAGGAAGATGAACCTCCGCTGCCAGAAGAAGAGTTCTTTGACATACCGCCTGCCACCATGCCGCCAAACACGCCTTGGGCTGAAGGTCCGCTGCTTTTAGATGAACCAGATTTGGAACGGGATGAAGACTTGTTTGAGGAACTCGACCCGCCGCCTTTCATGTTTCCAAGTACAAGGAAGAGTACAGCCACAATCACCACAGCTGCCAGGGTAACGAACACAATAATTGCTGTCAGACGAAGGGCGCGCGGAATGTTATATAGCTCATAGCCATAACTAAAAAGGAAGACACCGCCAACATAAAAAGGCGCAAGGATCAGGCATAATACCGTGCCTGTTGTCTCTGCGAGGCTGCCATCGAACCAGGTCAGGTACGCAATGAAAACGATCAATGCCAGGGTTGCCAGCGCGATCAACCCGCCGGGGATCAATATGTGTAAGGGCTTGCCGGGCTTTTCGTCATCATGATCATATTCATAAACTTCACTTGTTTTTGCCCGTACTTGCCTTGCTTTGTATTCTGATGTCGCCATGGGAAATCCTTTCAATAAATTCGACGGAAATTAGTTCCATCATCCAATGTCAACCGTCGATCGTCACTTATTCAGATCTTTTGCCAACGATTCCATCTGCGCAAGGATCGCCGCCACCTGTCCGTTCGAAACGTTGACACGATACATGTGGTCAAACCCATCGCCCAGCATTACCTTAATTGTACGCCACGAACCCAGTTGTGGTTGCAACTCTCCGAGGGGGATCAACTCCACGGCTTGTTTCCACTGAGCGTGATTCCTTTCATAGTCGCCGAGCAGGTCCACAGTCGAGGTGCGAAGCGGGAAGTTATGGGTCGCCTCTACCCAGCGGGAATCTTGTTCATTTTCCAACAGCCAGCGCACGAATAACCAGGCAGCCATCTGTTCTTCTTCAGATGTTTTGAGAATCGCATACGAAGAACCGTACACGGCAATGATGCCTTCTTCGCCATTGGGGAAGGGCAGCACGCTCCACGTATCGCGGTTCTCTGCTGCAACGAATGCACGCGCCACGGAGGGCAGGTCACTCAAGCTGGCGGTGATGAACAACGCTTCACGTTTCGCAAAGGATGTGATCGGGTCGCTGGAGCTTTGCCATGAGCAACTGGCTTCAGCAAGTTCGCGCAGATACTTGAACGTATCGATGTTGTTCGGCGTGAGGAAGCGATAATTACCTTCTTCCAAAACACCGCCATCGAACGCCAACAGCCATGAGTAAGCGGTCATCGGTTCAGTGTTCACGATCCAGCCGCCCATGGCGTCGTTCTCTGCAAATTCATCTTTCTTCATTGAAGTGTGCGCACTGCAAGCTTGTTTGCGGAAGTCATCCACTGAGGCAGGTGCAGCTTTGATCTTCAATTCTTCTGCCCAGGTTTCATTCCACAGCATCACTTTGGCTGTACGTTGTGCAGGCACAGCCACACGCGCACTACCAGAAAGGTCCTGATTCCAAAACACATATGGAAAGTCACTTGCATCGACTCCATACACTGGGTCTTCAACATAATCGGTCAAGTCCACGGTCACACCATCGGCAAACCATCCTTGCGCATGTTCGGGCAATGCCAACACAAGGTCTGGCTTGTTCTCTGTGGGCAGAGAAGCTGTCGTCGTTTCATAAAGATTCGTAAAGTTGATCTGACTCTCGGCTTTGACCTTGATCCCATATGGGTTGGTCGAATTGAACTCGTTGACAAAAGTCTCGAACAGACTCTGCTCGATTCCATGCCACGGCGTCCAGACCGTGATCTCCAACCCACGCAGCGCCTCAACCTGGACCTCGAGCCTGCTCACCGCTTCAGAGTTTGGTTCTTCGGTCACAGCGGATTCTGTTTCCTGTCCGGCTTCGACGGTTTCTGTTGCCTCTGTGTTCGCATTGGGCTCGATCGCACCACAAGCAGACAGAAGAATGGAAAGGATGATAACGAACGGAAATATTTTTTTCATTGAATTTCTAATTGACCTCGATAAAACCTACATGTTTTAGGGAGCTAACAACATAAATGGAACGGGTGTGAGTACCAGAATAAAGACAACGATCATCGAGTAAGCGATCAGGCGGCGTGTTGGGTCCAGTTCGGTGATCTGATCCATTGGCTGGGCATTGACGCGACCCAACCAAAAGAGCAGCGCTGCCCATAACCACCATCCGCTCCAGAAAAAGCCAAGGATGACGAGCAGACCAACGATAAATGGAAAGGCTTTTTTGGCTTTATCACCGAACAGCGAGTAGATGACATGCCCGCCATCGAGAGTCCCGGCAGGGATGAGGTTCAACGCGGTGACGAGAATCCCCGCCCAGCCTGCAAATGCAACCGGGTGAATGAATACGTCCAATCCGCCGAAAGGCACAGGGCGACCCGTGAAAAAATATTGCAGCCAATACAATATTCCTTGCGGTTCAATAGGAGCAGGCAGTAATTGACCGAACACAACGAACTTGGCAAGCAGATAGATGAGCGAGTTGCCTTCCAAAAAGCCATTTGGATTTGGTTCAATGGTTCCCAGTGTTGAAAGCGATAATCCATAAAGAAGCACAGGGATCGCCACAACAAGCCCTGCAATGGGACCTGCCACGCCGATATCGAACAAAACACGTTTGTTCTTGGGGGTGCCACGCATCAGGATCGCTGCTCCCATCGTCCCTAGCGGGCTGAATGGGAAGGGAATGAAGTATGGCAACGTCGCCGGAGTCTTGTGATAACGGCTCATGAAGTAATGACCTAATTCATGTGCAAGCAAAATGCCCAATAAGCTTAACGCGAAGGGCCAGCCAGAGAAGATATTCTTTGCCAGCAAGATCATTTGCGCCATTGCATCTTCAGGAAGTGGACCTTCGATCTGCACACCTGCCAGCATTACGCTGAACACCGTCAACACAAAGAGGATGATATTAGTGGAGACTTTGTCTTGTTTTGGGTCTGGTTGTTTGGGAGCGAGATAGATGACTTGCCGTCCGTCTTCGATGCGGAAGTGAAGGGAGATGCGGTATGGGTCCAGCAACCCAGCCAAAAGGTCGTAGGCAGAGGCGGAGTCTTCATCCAGTAGTTGACCGCGATAACGCATCAAAAATCCCTGCTGGTGAGGTTCCATACTGGTGACATCTTCGATGCGGAAGATGCGCGCAACAAGCTGATTTAAAAATTCAGGTTCTGGGAATGACATAACTCTCTCCAAAAAAAGAAGTAGGGACGACCTGCCTGTTGAGGAAAGGTCGCCCCTACGTTGGTAGGCGGGAGTGGATGGGAGTCGAACCCACCGCGACCCGCAACGCGACCCGCCACAGGTTTTGAAGACCAGGAAGCCCACCGGGACCTAACCACTCCCGCGGGCAAGGATAACCGAGAGAGGGTTGATTGACAAGTTGGATGTTAAGCAGGGCTTAGAGAGTGCCAAAAACTTTAGGTAAGAATAAACGCAAAGATACCAAGGTGTGAAGACTCAAGAAGAAAAAAACTTTGTGACTTTGTGTCTTTGAAACTTGGTGTTTAGGTTTTTTGCTCTGTTACAAGATTTGATAGCCTTCTAAGAAAGGGGGGACGGATTCTGGCGCAAAGACAAAAAGCGAAACAATGGCAATGACCATACACAACATGCAAAGGAAAATAAACCCGCCGCTGACAATTCCCATCCATGCCATGACACTGCCAGTTTCGTTCTTTCTACGGATGGTGTTCAGCGAGATCCCACCGTAGATCAGTGCTAAAAGACCAAGCAAAAAGCTGGTTGGGAAGCAGATAAAGCCGGTGAAGGGAACTGGAACCATGCCGCCGCAAAGTGCAAACACAGTGAGGATTCCCAGAATGAGGCTGAT
>JBEBCV010000030.1:0-3668 GCA_041157505.1 Chloroflexota bacterium
ACCCTGCCCCAAAATCGAGTATCTTATCTACATTGTGCTGCCTGAAATAGGGGATCACTTTCTCGATCAGTACATGGTTGGGATCCAATCCGCTTGAGACTGAGGTTGTCACATCGATCAGGATATCTTTTCCGCCCGTTTTATGGAACTCATACACCGGTTTATCCCAGTGCGGTGGGATAAATGAAAGAAAGCTCATCGTACCCTCCCGGTAAACTTCTTACCTATAAAAATTATACAATTTTCAAAAAGGAGCTTCAAGCCCCATCTTGGAGGGGTAAAAAAGCGCGAAGTGACGGGATCGCTCCGCCTCACTCCGCGCTCGTTGCTGAGGGCTCTTCGAGTTGACTTTATTTCCCGACCAGCTTTTGCCACGTCAACGGATCAACGACTCCATCCGCCGTCAGCCCTTGTTTCGATTGAAAATCTTTTACCGCCTGTGCCGTCAGCGGACCAAAGATACCGTCCACTTCGAGGGTGTATCCATATTTCTTTGCCAGCACATATTGCACAGCGCGAACTGCCTCGCCATTGCTGCCTTGTGAGGTCTCCACGATCAGCGCTTCCCAGGTATCCCGACCAACAGTGCCATCTTCCTCTTCCACGCCTTTTTTGTTCTGGAAGTTCTTTACCTTGGCTTGCGTTTCAGCACCGAAGATTCCGTCCGCCACCAGGTTGGTATAGCCATGGTGTCGCAGCAGGTATTGAATAACAAACACCTCGGTTGCTGAATTACCCTCTTTATATGTGTTCCAGACCGCCACACCTCCGCGTTTGGTCTTGATCTGCACAAAGAAAGGTCCGGAAGATAACCCGAATACCTCACCCTTATCGTCCTTGATCTTCCAATTGCTTTTGTACGTCCCGGCGAGTGCTGGCGCAACCATATTGACCGATACATCAATGGTTTCACCAGGCGGTACAGAACCGGTAGTCAGTGGCTGAGACTCAGGTCCGCTCATGCGCTCCCCTGAGTCGAAAACGAGCTTATACGCCGAGGTCCATGTGCAGGTCCCGACGTTCTTCAAGCGCCAGGTCTTGGTGAACGGTTTTTCAACAATAAAGTTGGTGTTATCCGGCACGCTCACATCCGCCACGAACGATGCAAGGTTACAAGGTGTCCCTGTTTGGGTAGGGACCACCGGCTGCAGCGTCCCTGCAAACTGGGTTGGGGGAGTGAGCATATCCTGTTGCAGGGTTGTGGTTGCTTGCGGGGTTTGAATGCTTTGCGTCCCAGCGGCGATCTGGGTTTGTGCAGCAAACGTGGCGAGCTTATTGATATCGAGTTCAGTTTCTTTGGCAGGCAGGTTACAACCAGTAATGCCGATCGCCAGTAAAGAACACAATAAAACACGTTGTAGTTTCATGGAGTTTCTCCTCATTCCAGGTAAATATTTGAGATTGTACTCTTAACATGGTTGTGCATCTAATTTTCCTTAATCATACTCTTTTGGGGCTTGCGGGTGGCGAGGTCCCCGCTTGTGTGATTATTGTGAAGAAATTATGTGACAATCTGCGCTTGTATCAAGAGCGGGAACCTTATATGGTTAAACACGAGGAAAAGGAGCATAATTATGAAACATGTGTCAATATTGCTGGTGCTTGGTTTGTTATTCATGCTTTTGCTTTCAGGGTGCAGCCCTGCTCCCACTGAGATCACGGTGGACCTGCAGGAATTCATGTTCACTCCCAGCGAGATCACTGTCCCAGCCGGGCAGGAGATCTCCCTGACCCTCGTCAACAATGGGGCGGTGGAACATGAATTCGTCATTATGAAGTTCGGCAAAGAAGTTTCCGTTCCTTTCAGCGATGACGACGAAGACAATATCTATTGGGAACATGAGGTGGAGCCGGGGGCAACGGAGACCGTTACTTTTACCGCGCCTTCAGACCCTGGCGAATATCAACTCGTTTGTGGGATCGCTGGTCACTTGGAAGGGGGGATGCAAGGAGTATTGACGGTCAAGTGACCTTCTGGATTAAATAAAAAACTCACCTCAGAGCACTCTGAGGTGAGTTTTTTATTTACAGATCAAATTCTGTTTCTATTCGACGATATTGATCGGCAGACTGTTATTTGTTCCCAATGCCGCCACAGAAACCTTTTGCGCGATCTTCATGGCGATATCGGTGAATGCCTTTGCAACAGGTGATTCAGGGAATGAATCCACGATCGGTTTACCGGTATCACCGCCAATGCGCACGTTCTGGTCTATGGGAACCTGACCAAGGAAGGTGGTTTCGGTGGCTTGCGCCAGACGTTCACCGCCGCCTGAACCGAATAAGTCCATCTTCGAACCATCGGGCAGTTCAAGATAAGACATATTCTCCACGACCCCAAGAATGGGTACTTCGAGGGTCTTGAACATGTTCAAGCCGCGTCCGGCATCTTCGAGTGAAACCAACTGCGGTAGGGTCACAATCACTGCGCCACTTAAAGGAAGAGCTTGCGCGAGCGAGAGAGCTGCGTCACCGGTTCCGGGCGGCAGGTCTACGATCAAATAATCCAACTCGCCCCATTCCACATCGCCAAGAAATTGACGAATGGCTGAGTTGAGCATCGGTCCGCGCCAGATGAGGGGTTGACCAGGTTTGACGAGTAAACCCATCGAAACCATTTTCAGTCCATACGCTTCGGCAGGGATGATGCGTGGTCCGTTCGGGGTGGGGAGTTTTTCCACACCCAGCATGGTGGGCGTGTTGGGTCCGTAAATGTCTGCATCCATCAAACCGACGCGTGCACCAGCCTTCGCAAGCGCCACAGCGACATTGACAGACACGGTCGATTTGCCGACGCCGCCCTTGCCTGAACCAATGGCAATCGCATTGCGGATGGGCGTGTTGACCAGTCCGCGCATCCGACCGTCATTCGGTACGTCCGAGTCCATTTTAATGTCAACGCTGCCAATGCCTTCAACGGTCTTGAGCGCATTGCGGCAGTCCGCTTCGATCTTGCCTTTCAACGGACAGGCAGGAGTGGTGAGCATCACCGAAAAAGAGACTTTATCGCCGCTCACTTCCAAATTGCGGATCATGTTCAGGGTGACAAGATCCTGTCCGAGGTCCGGTTCTTGAACCGTGCCAAGTGCTTTTAATACAGCTTCTTTTGTAGGGGTCATGAGATTCCTTGATATACAGGTAAAAAGTAGACAAGTAGACAGGCGAAAAACATACCTGTCTACTTGTTCGCTTGTTTCCTACGAATTATGCAGCTGGGGCTGCTGCAGAAGCTGATGCCTCTGCCTTGGCGGCTTTGGCGGCTTCCTTTGCCTTGCGGGCTTCTTCTTCCTTGTTGTAGTTCAACGGACGGATGTCCGCATAGTAAGAAGCAGGTTTGAGCAATTTATCGAGATCGTATACATTGCGGTTGTAGGACGCAATGGCGAAATCGTGATCCATCTTGATGGCATCGAACGGGCAGTATTCTGCACAGAAACCGCAGTTCATGCAGATATCCATGTCGATGTAGAAATCCTTGGGTTCGGGCACCGGTTTGCCGGTTTGCGGGTCATTGGTGCGCACGATCCAGATACATTGCGGCGGGCAGACCTTGGCGCAAATACCACACGAAGTACAGCGTACTTCCTTTTTGCCTTCCGTGCCTTCATCGTATACAAGGAAGGGCACATAGCGGAACTCTTCCGGCTGGATCAATTGTTCTTCCGGGT
>JBEBCV010000031.1:0-22559 GCA_041157505.1 Chloroflexota bacterium
GTTTTTCGTGCTGGCTTATTTCATGAAAAACGATCCAGCCCTTCTTGAACGCCGCATGAAAATGCGAGAAGAACGTAAAGAACAGCGCAAGATCATTCAGGCTTCGGGCATTGTTTTTGTACTGATATACATCTTGCCCGGATTTGACATCCGCTATGGCTGGTCGAACATGCCTGCCTGGGTATCCATCACGGCTGGAGTTGTAATGTTCCTTAGCTATATGCTAGTATTCCGAACCATGCAGGTGAATAGTTTTCTGTCACGTGTCATTGAGGTCGCTGAAGATCAGAGGGTAATTAATACCGATGTGTACGGCATTGTCCGCCACCCCATGTATGTTGGAATGATCGTGCTATATGCTATTTCACCGATAGTACTTGGATCGTGGTGGGCGGTCATACCGGCATTGGTGATCATCCCTGTTATTGTTGCGCGGATTCTTGATGAAGAAAAGGCACTCGAACAGGATTTACCCGGTTACGTGGAATATAAGCAGAAGGTCAAATATCGATTGATACCTTTCGTGTGGTAAAAAAGACCATAGTCACATAAGATAAAAAAACAGCCCTGTGATTTCACAGGGCTGTTCACTATTACTTGTACATCGTCGCAGCTACAGGTTTAGCAAGCGCGCCGGTCTTGGCATTGCGCATCGCCCGCTCGAAAGCGCGGCGCTCTGCCTTTTGGGCATCAATGCGGCGCTGAACATGCGGTGAAAAGAAACCTGCATAGCGTTTCTGAAGTTCCGGTCTCTGCCAGTCGTTTCCGCCTACGCGCCCGCGGCAGTTTGGTGCGCCGCACAGGCAGTCGAACTCATCGTAGGGCATGGTATCGCACATGGCATAATCGAAACAAACTTCCTCGCCGATCTGGATGTCGCGCATGGCAACAAGTCCAATCTGGCCCGAAAGACCTGCGTTCGGGTTGCACGAGTGATTGACATAATCTCCCTCACCAATGGGGCGCGGTACCAGGAAATGACGATCTTCAACCTGGAGGCACAACATGCGCTCACGTTCGGGTAGGTGGATAAAGGTCTCCCATTCATACACAACGCCGCCGAAAACAGCAATTAACTCGCCCTTCTTAATGGGTTCGAGAGCGAAAATGCTGTTCCCGCTTTTATCGGCTTTCAGGCGACCTTCCAACTTAGAAGACAGATAGGAACTCGGTTGCTTGGACATTCATATAATCACCTTTCGTTTCATGGATTAAAGATTAACAGCGCCTCCCGCGGTGGACGAGCCGCGAAAAACGCCATTGATGAGTGAATGATACATCAAATAGCCTGCATGTAAAGGTTTTTAATCATTCAGATTATGGTAATTCTGTTAATGAATCGTTATTGCATCATCCCCTTCAATTCAAATTCGATATCTGATGAACTTCCTGGATGCAAAATTGGTACAGTGGAATCAGGACCATCTCACGCTTCATACCCCGCTCAAAATTAATTCTAACCATTCCACTCTACTTTCCCCGATTCATTCTCACTTATGGTTACCTTCACTCGATCCAATTCGCTCCCCAATCAGGTTCCGGGTCATTTGTGATCTGCCTCAAACCAGACCCATCTGCTTCCATAATGTAAAGATCGGCTTGATCATTATTCCGAAGCGAATTGAAGACGATGTATTGCCCGTCCGGTGAATAAGATGCACCCGCATTGTTCCCGCCATCTGTCAATTGAACAAATGCCCCGCTGGCAACATCAACTTTGAAAATGTCTTTATCCCCAAACGGGCCCGCATGGATCAGGAGCGATGTTCCATCCGGTGACCAATCGACACTACCGCCAATACCTTGCAGTCCTTGAGATATTTTCAGGTGATTTCTTCCGCTTGTGTCCATGGTGAAGATCTCATACTCTTGCGGGACCCCCGTGTTCATGGCATAAGCGATCTTTTCGCCATTTGGCGACCAGGATACTGAAACAATATCTCCTGTCCCCGTATAAACCAAACGTGGATTCAGCCCATCTGAATTCACCATCCAAATTGCAGTGGGGTTTTCTCCCACCCTGTTGGCAAAGACAATGGCACGACCATCGGGCGAAAAATCAGGCGAGATGACATTTCCCACGTTCGCAGTCACCTGAAATACTTCGCGTTCGGCAAAGTTCAATACAAAGAAATCAAAATTGGGTCCAGATCGGTTGGATGCGAAGAGAATCGAGGAGCTGTCTGGTGTGAAAATGGGGTAGTAGTTGCTGGCTGCCATGTCTGTGAGTTGCACAAGGTCCGTGCCGTCACTGTTCATCATGCAGAGTTGGTTAAAGTCACCGCGGGTGCAGGTGAAAACGATCCGCCCGCCATTGGTCAGCGTGGGGCGGGGAGTAAGAGAGGCTGTTGGCGGTGGGGTGTAATTTATCGGGATGGGGCTAAAAATGATGGGTGTAGGTAAGACCGTCTCTGCGGCAGTGCGAATGAAAAAGAAAAGAGAGAGGAACCCTGCTACGATGATAAATAAAATTATTGGAACAACTCCAATGCGGCGAGTTTGTTTTTTCTTTGGTCCTGAAATTGCAGCCAAGCGTTCTTCAAGCGGAATGGCATCGGCGCTGACCGCGATCGGCTTGGGTGGGGGGAGATAGGTCCAGTCATTGAGTGCGGCTGATATAACTGGGGCAGCTTCGGGAGTAGCGCGAGGCGGAACTTTATCCAAAGGGAGATGAATTGCAAGGGCAAGGGATGAGATAAGTTCGGTGGTTGTTTTAAGGCGGTCTTCAGGGTTTTTGCGAAGTGCCCAAAGGAGCATGCGCGAAAAATTATCGGGGATATCACGGTTCAGGGTGGCAGGTGCAGGTGGAGTTCCATCTAGATGCGTTTTACGGATCGAGTCGCTGGTTTTTGGCGCGGACTTGCCGTTGATCCAATGTCCGGTGGTCAACTCGTAGAGGATCACCGCCAAGGAATAAATATCTGCAGCAGTGGTGAGGTTTTCTTTGTGGAGTTGTTCGGGAGATGAATAAAGGGGTGGATATTTACTTAAGTTGAGTTCAGGTTTTGTCTTGGCAGGTTTTGCACCAGCAAATCCGCACAAGATGGCTTCGCCGCGTTTGTTTATGCGGATGAATTCAGGCAAAAGATGAAGATGCAAAAGATTTTGTTTGTGTAGAGCGTCAAGCCCATCACAGACTGCTTTTGCAATAATCAAAGTTTCGCTTGCACTCAGCCGCCCACGCTCATAAAGGTTTTTTAGTGAAGGACCGTCTACCCATTCTTCAAGCAGGAAAAATTGATTGGGCGTTTTTTGGAGCCCTAGATATTTATTCAGGTTCGGGCGTGAAATTTTTTGGAGGCGTACCGATTGGTTATCAAGTTCTTTCAGGGCTTCGGAATTCTCGATAACAGACTTGGATAGAACCGTAAGCGCCACCGATTTGCCGCTGCGTTCGTCGATGGCGCGATAAAGGTCTCCTAATGGAGTTAATGCAATAAACTCTTCAATTCGATATTGATTAAGAAGGGTCTTGATCGTAACCGAAGAGGGCATGTTTTATTAGGAAGTTAAAGAGCCCAGGCTAACATCAGCCCAAAGATGGCGACGATCAACCCAACATGCAGGAAGAAATTGCTGGTCGTAAGCAAACTTCCCGGAATAACGAATTGGAGCAAAAGATTGAGCAGGATCAGAACGATCCCTAAAATGGGAAGTAGACCTTTGCGATGGGCAAGATAGTTTGAGAGCCTGTCGAGCAATCTTGAGATCATACTTCCTCCAGATCGGTTTCTTCTTCAATAGTATTTGCGGTGTTGCCATTCGGTTTGATCTTCCACGGGGCATATTGCGCCAAAAGCCTGCCAGGAATGCTGCCATGGATGACGACACCACCACGTTCATGCTCTACACGGTCCACTTGTCCGAGTTCATGGAAGAGGGATATTAGCGCTCCTTCTTTGTAAGGCAGACGGACTCTTATAGGTTCAAAGGCTTCGAACAATTCTTCTTGAACAAGCATGAGCAGGTTATCCATGCCCGTGCCTTTTAATGCAGAAATGGCAACAGATTTAGGAAAGTTTTCCAATACTCGTTCGGCATTCCCTGGGTCTTTCAACTGATCCATCTTGTTCAATGCCGTGATCATCGGAATGTGATTTGCATCGATCTCTTTCAAGGTTTCCAATACGGCTTGATATTGCCCAAGCGCATTGGGATGGGAAATATCCACGACGTGTAAGAGCAGGTCGGCTTCAGCAATTTCTTCAAGGGTTGCATGAAAGGCAACGACCAAAGCGGTTGGCAGTTTTTGAATGAACCCCACAGTATCTGTGAATAGGACAGTATTGTCACCGGGGATTTGTACTCTACGAGTTGTTGGGTCTAGGGTGGCAAATAATTGGTCTGCTACCAACACATCTGCTTTTGCAAGGCGGTTCAGGAGGGTAGACTTGCCTGCGTTCGTGTAGCCAACAACGGCGACGGTTGGGATTCGAGTTCGTCTGCGTTGAGCACGGTAGCGGGTCCGATGCGCTTCCACCTTCTCCAACTCTTTTTTGATGTGGGTGATGCGTCTGCGGATCGCACGGCGGTCTACCTCGAGCTGTGTTTCACCAGGACCACGCAAACCAACACCACCACTTGAACCAGATCGTCCACCGCCGCCGCCTGCCTGACGTTCCAGATGTGTCCAGGCGCGGGTGAGGCGGGGGAGGTTGTATTCGTATTGGGCAAGTTCTACTTGCAGCATGCCTTCTCTGGTGTGGGCATGCTGGGCGAAAATGTCCAAGATCAATGCGGTGCGATCGATCACGCGGATATTCTTACCGAGCGCTTTTTCCAACTCGCGCAGGTGACGCGGCAGAAGTTCATCATCGAAAATGACGACTTCACAAAGGGTTTCCTCAGCAAGTGCTTTGAGTTCTTCCACCTTACCAGGACCGATATAGGTTTCTACATGCGGGCGATTGAGCTTTTGGGTCAATTCGCCAACGACATCTACACCGGCAGTATCTGCCAGCAGGGCAAGTTCGGTTAGAGAATCTTCAAGGGATAAGATCGAATTATTATCGTGCAAGTCCACGCCCACTAAAAAGGCGCGTTCACGCGGAGGGGTCGTTGGTTGGGGAATTTTCTTTGCCACTGGTTTCCGTTTCTGTTTTTTGTAATTCGCTGTTTCCAAAGAATTTGACCATTACCGGGTTGGTTGGTTCAGTGCGGGTAGGCAGAAGGATGTGAAAGGTAGAACCTGGTAATTTTACTTCGTCGTAACCGGTGGATTCGACCCAGATGGTCCCACCGTGTCCTTCGATAATACCGCGTGTGATGGATAATCCCAGACCAGGTCCGCCGCCTTTGAATTTGATCTTACCGCTCGAATGCAGGTCTGTTCTCCCAAGCTGACCGAACTTATCAAAGATCAGGGTTTGGTCTTCGGGAGATATGCCAATGCCAGAATCTTTTATGGTAATCTCAATAAAGCCTGGCAGGAGCCTTCCATCGATGGTGATCGTGCCGTTATCGGGTGTGTATTTAATAGCGTTCATCACAACATTTGAGAGCGCTTGATATAGGCGTTCTGAGTCGCCGTAGATCATCATATCTGCACCTTCAAAATTATGAACATCCAATATTTGTTGGCGCTCGCTGGTAGGCTTCTTGAATTCATTGCGGATCAGGTTCAGCAGGTGACTGGTCCACAATGGCTGAATGTTAAGCGTAAGTAGGTGATTGTCAATGAGTGAGACGTCGATCATGTCATCGATGATGTCTCTCAGGCGCATGATGCCGGTATTGACTCCGCTAAGGTAACTTTTCATGGCTGGCTGTTCGGAGTTATGAACCAAATCCGCCATCATCGATGTGTAACCTTCGATCAGAGTTAGCGGTGTTTTCAATTCGTGAGCTGCTACGGAAATGAACTTGGATTTGTTTTGGTCAAGGGTTTGCAGCTTTTCTTGAACCGCTCCCAATTCCTTTGAGATATGTGCCACGCGGGTTTCCATCTCATAACGGATGACCACACTCAAACTATGCGCCAAAATGGGAATGACCGCTGCCAATAATTCAAATGCATCTTTATCCTCGAGATGATCGCCTGCAATATCAATGGTAAGGGAGATCATTCGGTCGAGTACGAAAGAGACATGGTAATCTGCTTGCTCCAGATTGGTCTCGGTAGGAGAATGCCCCCAATCATAAAGGATGGGGTCAAGCCAGGCGGTATCTCCGGTGACAATGGTTTGTTCGAGGAGGGTATAGAAACGTTGTAATTGCTCTTCAAAACCCGAACGCACACCTTCTCCAGCCGCAAGTTCGCGGGAGACTCGTTCCACCCATATGGGTCTTAATTGCTGCAACGAAGCTTGTACTACCATTGTCTTAAGTGTACGCCCAGTCTTTGCTTTTGACCACTACTATTTTTCGCCTTGAAAAACGACCCAGTGCCATAGTGTGTCACCTACGGCATGAAGACTATTGGATGAAACCTTGTCTGTTGTATCCTCTGTAGTATGCCAGTAGGGGTAATCAAAGTCGATGATATCAACAGCTGGAATAATTTTTTCTAAAAATGGAGTATGGTCGTCTAACATGCTATGTTTTTCTGCTTGAATGAAAACTTCACCATACCCAAGTTGTTCAGCCGTTTTCCAAATTTCAGCGCGGATGGTCGGGTCTGAATTCTTTTCGTAATACAGGTTCAAGTCTGAGTCACCAACCATATCCACGATCACTACAGCTTGCGGAGTAACAGGGACTTCCTCCACAAATGCGCGCGAACCGAGGATCCAATCCCAACCTTCAATGCGACCATTGTCTTCTGCATCGAAAAAGACCAACCATGTTGGGACGGTGTCTTTTGGCAAGGTTCGGGCTAATTCTAATAAGACGGACACTCCAGATGCGCCATCGTTTGCGCCGGGCACTGGCTGATCTCGCTTTGATTCGTCTGGGTCATGGTCAGCGATGAAACGCGTATCGTAATGAGCAGCAAGGATGATCTGCGGTTGTTCTTCTCCGCGCTTGGCAATGATGTTGTAAATTGGTTTTCCAAGACGTTCTGACTCGTGGACCTCCACTATCCATCCAGCAGATTCCAGCTCCGCCCGCATCCATTCACGGATTTGGGCATGTCCTGTCGACCCGGGCGTTCGCGGCCCCATATCTACTTGCGTTTGCACATCCGCGTAGGCGCGGTCTCCGTTAAAGGATGTAGAAGCCGCTTCAACGGTCAGAAATGACGCGGCGTACCATCCTGTAACGATCAACAACAAGCCAAGGATGATGGATAAATAAAGAACGACAGCGCGTTTATTCATCATGAATTATCTTGAAGATAGGTTTCAAGTGCCTGTGAAGCACGGTCTGCGTAGGCTTGTCCCTTTTCACGTTTGCTGATCTTCTTTCCGAAATTCAACTCTGGCAAAATACCGAAGTTGGCTTTCATCGGTTGGAAGTCTTTCAAGTCTGCATGGGTGATGTAATGGCACAATGCCCCAAGCATGGATTCCGTTGGGAGAGTCAACATAGGTTTGGTTTGGATAAGCCTTGCCATATTGATACCCGCCAGCAGCCCAGTAGCGATATTGCCCATATACCCTTCCACACCGGTGAGTTGACCTGCAAAGAAAAGATCATCACGAGTGATGTGCTGCAGAGTGGGGCGTAGAAGCTTTGGCGACGCAATGAAGGTATTGCGATGCATCTGTCCGTAGCGTTCGAACTCGGCATTTGCTAACCCAGGAATCATTCGCAGCACACGGCGTTGTTCAGGGAATTTTAAATTGGTTTGGAAGCCAACAATGTTATACAAACTTCCGGCAAGATTGTCCTGACGGAGTTGTGCTACCGCGTAAGGACGTTTGCCAGTGCGCGGGTCACGCAATCCGACTGGTCGCATGGGACCATATGCCAGTGATTCATCCCCGCGTTCTGCGATGATCTCTACGGGCAAACAGCCTTCGAAAAATTGCCCAGCCTTCACACCGGTTTTGATGGCATCTTCGAAGGAGCGCAGCTCAATGCGTTCTGCTGTTCGCAAGGCGTTCAAGAATTCGTAATACTCTTCCTTCGTGAACGGACAGTTGATGTAGTCGCCTTCTTCCTGCTCGCTTTTGTCGTAGCGTGATCCACGGAAAGCAATTTCCATGTTGATGCTTTCGGCGCGGACGATGGGCGAAATGGCATCGAAGAAGAATAGATGTTCGTCACCGCTCAGCGCTGCAATGGATTTGGAAAGGCTATCTGAGGTGAGAGGTCCGCTGGCGACGATGACGGGTGAGGTCGGAATCTCCTTCATTTCTTCGCGGATCAATTCGATATTCGGGTGTGCTTCAATTCGCTCCGTCACGCGTTTTGCAAAAGCTTCACGATCGACGGCTAAAGCAGCGCCTGCAGGGAGAGCTGTCTCCTCGGCGCACTCCACCAACAGGGAATTGAGTCGGCGTAGTTCATTTTTCAGAACGCCCGAGGCGCGGTCGGCTTGGTTCGAGCCGAGCGAGTTCGAACAGACGAGTTCCGCGAGGTCATTTGTCACATGTGCGCCTGTCGGGTTTATGGGGCGCATCTCAAATAACTTCACTTTGATATTTTGTTGGGCAAGCTGCCAGGCAGCTTCACTTCCGGCAAGCCCGCCACCGATAACAATAACGTCATTCATAGGGCGCTATTTTACCAGTGGACGATGGACGATGGACCACAGATCAAGGCTAAACTCCTTTGTCTGGCGTTTGCGGTCTATTGTCATTGGTAATGTATAATTTGAAAAGCATCCGATATGCAAACTGAATCTGGCATTGATACCCAACTCAAGGAAGCAGTTCACCTCACAGCCGCAACATGGGCTGTGTTGGTTGAGCGAGTGGGCGGCGTATGGCTGGTACGGGCTTCGTATCATTTGAACAAGGCAGCTCAGAATGAATTGACCGGTATCATGGCCGCTTCATCGACGGATGCCTGGTTGTGTGGCGCGCTTAGCGGGGGGCATGCACGCTCGGCAGAAATTCCAGAAAATCGTTCGCTTGGGGTGGGGCGTTTTTTTGCATTTCCCATCCTCAGTACTTCAAAATTAATCCTAGTGGGTGCGAAAGAGGAGCAATCCAATTCTGCCCAACGGGTCTGGCGGCTGATGGCTTCGCTGCTTTCAGGGCAATTCACCCCGAAGACTCAAACCCTTCTGCCTGACCTTCAATCTGGGCTGGCATTCGACTTGCCGGTTGCGCTCGAAAAGGTGCTTGGTAACTTTGTGCAAACAGTAACCTGTCAGGGTGCCTGGTTGGCGATCCGCCATGGCGAGTCGCTTGATATCCAAGCCGAATGGAATGCACCAAAATCTCGCGGTGCATCTTTATCGATAGACGACAACCCGATCTTTCGACGCGTGAACCGTTCGTTATCGGACCTGCTACTTACCCGCGGACAACCGAATTTTGACCAACTCCCATTCACAAATCTGAAACCAACTGGTGGAGCATGGATCTGTCTGCCATTGGTCATCGGTCAGCGCTTGATCGGGATCGTGGTCATGTGGCGGCAAAAAGAATTCACCACGGCAGAACGTGGTCAATTGCGTGAACTTGCCATGAGCGTACCGCAGACGGTAGATATTGTTGTCACATTTTCAGAAATGTCTTCACATTTGCGCAGACTTGGTTTGCTCAATGATTTTGTGTTGACAGTTTCATCTGCACAAAACCTTGACCAGATCGCGCGCCGCATGTTCGGTTTGCTTTCTCGCGCTTTTGGTACTGAATTGATCGCTCTGTTCTTAAAGTCAAGTGACGGACGAATTCTTCGGGATTACCGATTATTTGACGGGAAGTTAAATGTCATCAGCATATCGGCTGCCGACCATCCCATTCAGCCTTTGTTGAAGGAAGGGCGCGTTCGGCGTATTGCGGATTCTTCTCACGAAGGGTTTGTCGGTATTCACAAATCTGCCCGTGCTGAATTGATCGTTCCACTCCGCTACCGTGGGCAAGCCACGGGAGTGCTGGTGATCGAAAATACCCAAGCCGAAGCCTTTAGTCAATACGACGAACATCTCATGGTCGTGATCGCGAGCCACCTGGCAGGGTTGATCGAATATACCCGCCTGCGTGAAGAAGCAGAAGGCAGAGCAAGAAGCCTGGGGCTTATTCATGAAGTGGTTCAGCAGGTCATCGGTCTGAACGATAAAAAAGAGGTGGCGTCAATTACATCGGAGTTGGTGGCGCAATACTTCCGCTATGAGCTTGCTGCAATTCTGCTGTTGGATGAACATAATGAATTCTCCATCCAAGGTATCGGCGGGACGCAAGCCCGGACCTTTGCTCAATCACTGGGGGGTGAGGAATTTGTCGTCGTCGAAGGTGTAACCGGGCATGTCCTGCGCAAAGGCGAGAGCATCTTGCTCAATGACACTTCTCAAAGCAAACTTTATAAACCTACAAAAGGTTGGGATGCTCGCTCAGAGATCTGTGTGGCAGTCAAAGATGGGGAACAGATCCTTGGCATCATCGATGTGGAGAGCCGTGACTTCAATGCCTTCTCACATAACGACCTGATTGCGATGGAAGCCTTGGCAGGCATCCTCGCTTCGGTGGTGACCAGTGCCAATCAGTACCAACGCTTGCAAGAGACGGTTCGGCAATTGCGAATGACGGAGACAGAACTCAAAGAACGCATGGAAGCACAGCGTGCTGCTGAGAATCGACTTTTACAAGCTGCAAAACTCGCAGCGGTCGGTGAGATGGCGGCAGGTGTGGCACATGAGCTAAATAATCCATTGACCACAGTTACCGGTTTTTCTGAACTGGTACTGGAGGATTTGGCAGAAGATTCACCTCACAGGCATGAACTGCTCATGGTCTTGCAGGAGGCGCGGCGTGCCAGTTCGGTTGTGCGACGTTTACTGGATTTCTCGCGTCAGGGTGATCGTCTCCGCGCCAGCGCCGACCTGAATGAAGTCGTCAATGATGTGATCGCATTGACGCGGCATCTTATTCAAACCAATAACGTTGCACTTATTCTTGACCTTGATGAATCCCTGCCATGGGTTGCGATTGATTCAAACCAAATAAAACAGGTCTTGCTCAATCTCATTCATAATGGTTTGCAAGCCATGCCTAAAGGCGGTGAAATGCAGGTGCGGACCTTCCTTGGGAAGCGCGAGAACCGCGATTGGATCGTCATGTCTGTGCAAGATACTGGTACAGGTATTTCTCTAGAAGACCAGTCGAAGATCTTTGAACCATTCTTCACCACTAAAGGCAACCGTGGAGGTACCGGACTGGGTCTTTCCGTCACCTATGGTATTGTCGCAGATCATGGCGGCTCCATTGAGGTGTTAAGTCAGTCTGGGCGCGGTTCGGTGTTTGAGGTTTGGCTGCCGTTGTAAAACAATCAGCCTCTAAGGCACAAAGACTCAAAGCCACGAAGTTCTTTGTGTCTTTTTGGTTAATATAAAGAAAGAAAAGATAATATGGAAGCACCTTTTATTTATATCGTTGATGATGAGCCCGGCATTGCCATGCTTTGCGAACGAGTGCTTTCGCGTGCGGGATATCGCGTCGTCACCGAAACGAATCCACGTAAAGCTGTGGAATATTTTGAAGATCATTCCATTGATCTGTTGCTCGTTGATATCCGTATGCCTGAAGTGGATGGATTTGAGGTCATTCAGCATGTGCAGCGTTGGCAGCCTGATGCGGCCATTCTCATCATGACAGGTCATGGTACAGTGGATACAGCCATTCGCGCGCTCCGTCAGGGCGTGGATGGACTTATTCTCAAACCGTTCAAGCAAGGTGCAGAACTTGTCGATGCAGTACAACTGGCTTTTGCCGACAATCAGAAGAAACGAGATGCTGCTCGCACACAAGCTTTACGTCCACTTTTTACCGTCACCGAAGCGATGCTTTCAGAGATCCGCCGCGCACCGTTGCTAGACCTCATTGTCAAAGCCATCACCACACAGGTAAATTGTTCGCAAGCGGCGTGTTATCAATGTCAAAAAGAGACGAAGGAATTTTCCCGGCTCGCTGGGAAGGGTGTGTCAGAGTCCATGCCATTAATGGATTTAATTTCACGCGCAAATGCCTCCGACTCACCAGTGCTGATCAATACATCCGGACCGAGTGACCCCGCCCTCAAAGCGCTTCTTACGGACCTCGAGCTGGGTTCAGCAATTCTCGTGCCGGTTCATCATCCAAGCTTGAGCACTGTCTTCTATGCTGCACGCGCGGAGAATGAGCCTGCTTTTCGTGAGTCAGATTTGGAAATGTTTCAGATATTGGCTCGTCAGGCAGCGACCGCACTCGAGAATTCCCGCCTATATGCTGAACAATTAGAATATGTCCGTCAGATCGAAGCCTCGCAAAAGGCATTGATCCAAGCTGAGAAAATGGCTGCTGTTGGGCGTCTCAGTGCATCACTCGCCCATGAATTGAATAATCCTCTTCAAGGTGTACAAAACTGTTTGCATCTTGCCGGGCGTGAGGATTTACCCGAAGAGAAGCGTAAAGAATACTTTGACCTAGCCAAATCTGAGCTCGAACGCCTGATGACCACTGCGCGTCGTATGTTGGACTTTTACCGTCCGAATGCATCGACTCAGACTCAGGTCAACCTGGTGGATATGCTCGAATATGTCCTAAGCCTTATGTCTAAACAGATGTATGAGGCAAAAGTAAACGTGATCAAAGACATCCGTGATGATCTTCCCCTTATCACTGCAGTGGGGAGTCAGATCCAGCAGGTGTTCATAAACCTGATCCTCAATGCTGCCGATGCCATGTCTCCAACCGGAGGTGAGCTCCATATCACAGCGAGGACATGGGAAGACCATGTTGAATTGCTCTTCCAGGATAGTGGCAAAGGCATCACCAGTGACGAGCAACCTAACATTTTTGAGCCTTTCTTTAGTACTAAAGATGGAGGGACAGGACTGGGTTTAACAGTAAGTTACAATATAATTACTGCACATGGTGGTTCACTGGAACTGCTTCCAGACCACGCTCCAGGTGCTTGTTTCCGAATACTATTGCCAACCGGAGGTAAACAATGAAGTCGAACATTCTTGTCGTTGATGACGAACCTGTAGCCCGGCAATCCCTCACCGATATTCTGAAACTGGAAGGGTTTATCGTTGGGTCCGTTCCAAACGGACAAGCTGCCGTCGAACACATTCGTACCCATACTGTGGACCTGATGATCGTTGATCTCAAAATGCCTGGTATGGATGGTCTTGAAGTGATTCAGGTTGTAAATCAAACTTCCCCCGATACCGAAATTATATTGCTGACTGCACATGGATCGATCGAAACCGCTGTTCAAGCATTGCGCTTACGCATTCATGATTATTTGTTGAAACCTGCGTCACCAGCTCAAATTGTAGCCAGTGTAAAAAAAGGTTTGAGCCGACATGACCGTTCACGTGTGAGCAACGCAGCGGTAACCAGTACTGAATCTACGCAGGAAGTGTATACCCTTAAAGATGGCACGATGGTCGACCTCTCGCGTCGTCAAATTAAATTCAAGAATAAGATCGAGCATCTTACCCCCGCTGAGGGACGCCTGCTCCGTATCTTGATGGAGAATGAGGGTAAAGTCTTCTCTCATCGTGAGTTGGTTCTTCTTGTGCAAGGATACGATACTTCGCAGCGAGAAGCTCCCGAAATTTTACGTCCGCTCGTTAGCCGCCTGCGCCACAAACTGGAAGCCTTCCCCTCGCTCTCCGAGAAAGTTGTCAGCGTGCGCGGGACGGGTTATTTGTATGAGGGTGGGTAGAGAAAAAAGTAATTGTTTAAAAAAATAAGGGACAACTGTAACTCAGTTGTCCCTTTTATATTATCAAGACTATTAAGCTAAAACTCCATCTCCCTCAACTTCACATACAAAGCTTCTAATACACCGCCTGCAACGGACAGCGCTTTGTCAGAAACGAAATGGATCATGCTTGGTTCGTTTCGAGAATCTACGTCACCAATTTTCATGTCCTCGAGCACTTCCACTTTGGGGTGGATCAATCCGCGCAAGATTCCATCAAATGGACTGGTAATAGATGTTCCATTTATTAGTGCAATGGCTTCACCTTCTTTGCAAAGATCGCCAATGGTTTTGAGAGGTTGTAATGTGCCTGCGGTGGGGGAGCGTAGCACGCGGCGTTTGTCGCCGTCGGGATGGCGGCTATCGGGGGCAGTTGTGCCTTCCCAATAGACTCTGCCGAGGGTGTGCCCGCGTTGGGTTTCGATCACAGCGTGGCAATTGGCTCCGGCTGTGAAACCAGGCCCAAGTCCGATATGAAGCGCGACCTTGTTCGGCAAAGGGTCGGGTTCCGTTTTCATCAACCGTGCATCTACTAAAAATGTGGATGTTGGACTTGTCAGAAATTGATTATTGAGAATGTTGGCATTTGGGTCGACCAATACAGGAATCTCGCCCGCCTCCATCACGACCTGAAACTGGTCTGCCGAAACGAGCCTTGCGGTTACTCTTTCAACGGTTTGCGTTTCTTCATAAACTGCCTCCGAAAATGAGACAGTGCGACGTACAGCCAGCGGTTTTTCAAGTTCGAGAATTGCGACCTTAAAACCGACGCGGTGTAAACGGAGAGCAACGCCCGAGGCGAGATCTCCGCCGCCGCGAATAAGGATGAGTGGCTTCATGAAATGTCCTGTGAGATGGGTTGAGCTTGTTCGTGAAATAGTAACCCGAATGTATATGTGGTTATATAGATAAAAACGAACAACGCAGAAAATACACTGATGAACATAATGGATTGCAGGCTCGGATGCATGGCATAGTATAGCATCTCGCGCAGCCGGTCATATGGGTTCAAAATGACATCCCACGAGTTCCAACGCAAGAACCGACCAATATAAATGCCCACACCGCACAACGTGCCAACCGCTAGCACGAATACCCAGCCAGTGATACGACCGAACGCTTTACGCACGATATCGTGCATGATGAATAGAGAGAAAACGCCGAGCAATACGCCCGTCCATGCGAACCAGTTGATGAGCAGGGTGTCGAACCAGATCGGAACGCCTTCACGTGGATGACGTAAGTGGAATAGGTCTGTGACAATGTAAGGGGCGTTTGGAAAGAATAAAAGCCATAAAATGGCAGCGATCGGCAGTGTGATGGCAACAAAGCGGCGCTTATTGGCAAAGCTCGAAGCAATGTAAGACATTCCCAATGGCAGCCAAGCAAGGAAAAGATTCCAAACAAGGAAGTCATAATCCAAATTGCCACTGATTTTGGTGCGAAAACGGAATAAAGCGATCGAGATCAAACTTGCACCGGCGAGCAGACCGATGATGGTCAGACGAAAACGGAACGGTTTGAGTTTGTCATAAAAATTGTTGATCATTTATACCTCCAGGCATCGAGCCCATTCTACATACGCCTGCTTTCAATCCCTTGCAAAGACTCGCTACAAAGCTACCCACTTAATTGTGTTGGCTGTGTGGACGCTAATTGTTCCGGCGTGCTTTGTGCTCGGGTCACCTGCTCTTGCAGCATGTGACTGAATGAATAAAGCAGGAGGAAAATGAACAAGAAGAAAAAGGTATACGCAAGCGTGAACGCTGCGAGCCGCCTGCTGGGGTCAATGACGATGCCAAGAATTTCCATGGCTGTTTCGCCTGGGTTTTGCAGAATATCCCATGAGTTTAGGCGCACAAAGCGACCGATATAAATGCCAAAACTGCTAAGTCCTGATATCGCGAAGACAAATACCCAGCCCAGCCACCGATTGAAAGTGCGGGTGATAATGTCTTGCATCAGATAAAGCGAGATGACCCCAAGCAACGTCCCGGTCCATGAGCACCAAACCACGATGATCACGTCATACCAAAGCGGGGCTTCGAAGCCAGTCCCACGAGCAAGGTCTTGCAGGTCTGTCAGCATGTACGGTGCGTTGGGAAAAAATAGCAGCCATAAAAATGCCACAAATGGGATCGCTAAATATACCCAAACTTTTTTCCAGGAAAGCGCATGTGCAAAGTAGGACAGGATGAATGGAATCCAGGCAAGGAAGAGATTCCAGATCAAACCCGTGTGACGCGGAGAGTCGGTATAGACTACACGCGCCGCCACTAAACCGATACATGTGGCACAAGCTAAATTAAGAAGTAAAAATACCGCAATGTTGTGGCGATTGCGAAACAGAAAGTTCTTGATCTGGTTGAACATCATATTTTCTTTCTTGTGAAGAGGATGAAATCGAGATCACCGGGTGAGGAGCCTAGTTCCGTGAGGATGGCAGCAGCTTCGCTTCGGTGCTGCATTCCGTGGTTGACCACATGCGCCATTGACTCCCATAAGATGTTTTCATACTTCACACCTTCAGTACTGGTGTAATAGAAAGGTGCGTTTAATGTTTCGTCATTCACCTGTCTGACGAATGCCATCAACTCAGCTTCTTCCTGTGACCAACGGGAACGCAGAGACTCAAAGGTTGGGAAATCTTCTGGTTTGAAACGAGTGGTCGGAGATTCACCGACCCAACGTTTCCGCCAGATCCATTCGGCAAAGAGGGTATGTGTCAACACACCTAGCAGATAATGGTGCGGATATTCCGAGTTCGCCAGAAATTGTTCCGGGCTGAGTTTGGCAGCGGCATTTAGGATCCGTGCATTTGACCACTGGTTATAGCGGTAAAGAGTTTGAATATATTCTTTGTTCATGTGAGCTCCTTGGTTAAATCCCCCAATCACATATGCACTTGTTTTGAGGAATTTATTTCCTCAAAAATTCTAACAGAATTCTGTTTACCTCGCTTGCGCGCTCATAATGAGGAATGTGCCCGCAGTTATCAAAGGCGTGGAATTCAGCATGAGGCATCGCGGCACGAATATCATCATTATGTTCGAATGGAACGGTCGCATCCTGTTTTCCCCAAAATAGGAGTGTGGGTAGATTTAGCTTTCCAACCCGTTTGTAGGTCTCTATAAAAGAATCCAACATCCCATTGCGCATGGTTGAAAGGATGGCGCGTTTAAAACCTTGATATTGCATTTGGATTTTATATTTTTCCTGGAATTCCTGCACCAATTCCGGTGTGAACAAGTCAGATGCAATCCCTTTGATCATGCTATCGGTTCCAAATAGACCGATAGCCAGTTCGCCAACTCCTGGCATTCTTACCGCCTTGAGAAAGGGTGAGAGCGTTACTGCCCTTGCACCAGACGGATCGATCAGGATGTATTTTGAGACATATTCTGGATGAGTATCGATGAATGACGCAGTGACCACTCCACCCATGGACAGTCCGACCAGATTGATGTCTCTATAGTTTAGGGTATCCAGTAATTCTCTGAGTTGTTTCACGAAAAGCGCAGCATTGTAACGGACGTTTGGTCTATCCGAGAATCCGCGCCCGATCAAGTCGTAACGCAGGACACGAAAACCTCGTTGACATAGAAATTCAAATGTGGGGTCGTAAATAAAATAGGGAACTGAAAAACCATGCACCAAAACCACGGGCATACCATTCGGATCGCCGCCTTCTTCATAATGTGTCACTCCGCTGGGGAGCGCGACGAACGACCCTGGCAACTTCTTGCGGGTCACTTCGTTTAACGGAGTGGTTTCATCAAGATAGGGGAAGGGCATCAGATTATCAGCCTGAGGTTTATAAAATAAGGCGGGTTCAAAACCCGCCCTACAATGGTTATCTTTCCAATAATCCCAACACTGCTGGAAGCAACTGCTTCTTTCTTGATACGACACCAGGGGCGTCACGTGTGCCATCGGGCATAGGTGGGTAAGGGAGGTCGTTGAGGATCGGAGGCGCACTGGAGGTGATGATCAGTCGGCTCGTTCCACGCACCACATCAGTAACGAGCAGCATGGCAAAGTCGAGCCCGCGTTTGTCTCGCAGGTCGTCGAGCGCCTTGGTTAGCGGGGCAAGGTGGTCCGAAAGCTGCATAATGTCGGTCACTTCAGCTTGAGCAACTGCGAATTTGAAACCGCCGCCTTCGAATGGTTTGATATCTGTGCTGACAACTTCTTCTGGTTTACGGTTGGAGAGTCCGGCTCCGGCACTGAGGACAGCTTTGCCGTAGCTTTCGATAGTCTCTCCTTGCAATGGGCTTCCGCCAACGAATGCCCAACGTGCCAGTCTTTCCGCGGCAACGCGGTCACGATCAGTCGTGGTTGGAGAGGTCAGGATAAGCGTATCCGATAAAAGTCCAGAAAGCAGCGCGCCAGCGATGGCAGGCGGCGCAGACAAGCCGGCTTCCGCAGTCTGTTCAGTGACGAGCGTCGAGGTTGAACCCACTACATCCACTGTGAATCGAATGGGTTGATGGGTGTATGGATTTCCGAGGCGGTGATGGTCGAGAATTTCCAGTAGTTCGGCTTCATCAAGCGCGGCAATGGATTGACGCGGTTCATTGTGGTCAACGAGGATGATCTTGAGACGAGGAGGGTTGAGCAAATTGCGTTGCCGTGCAATGCCAAGATACCTTCCATTTTCATCCACCACCCAATAGTCATCGATCTCATCACGCAGAATGCGATTTAGGGAATCTCGAATATGGGCATTCGCCTGAAACTTTGGCACGTTGGTATCAGCCGCATCTTTGCACTCGGCAGACATCATTTCACGCACTGTAGTGTCACCGGGGCGCGGACCCAGCGTGTTACTAAAATATTTGAACAAGCTCATGCCGCTGATGATGCCATAAGGTGTGCCATCTTCATTCACAACCGGAGCCAAACCGCCTGTGCGGCTGGCGAGCGTCCATGCGCTTCCAAGTTGGGCATTGGGGCGCAGGCTGTCGAGCCGCTGCATAACAGATTCAAAACGCGGTGAAGCATCGGTAAGGAGGAAAGGGGATTCCAACCCCAAGGTTTTCAGTACCCAGGAGGTTTGTGCGTTCAAGGCTCCGGCACGAGCAGCGATGGTATTGAGCCCATCTCGCTCACGTAACAGCCAGGCGTAGCCCATGGCTGAGGCGATGGAGTCGGTATCTGGATTGATATGTCCTACAACGTAGATCTGGTCTGGCATTCTTAATCTATCTTTCTATTCTTGGTATCTTTGCGGGCTGATTATATCCTGCCTTTTTCAACCGACATAAGAATCATATTTGAGTACTCTCATTCGATCTTGGCTGAAAATGTCATCTATATTATTTCAATTCTAGAGTGCAGATTATATATCGCCTCTTTCGACCATATCAAGGAACAGGTTCGTTACCGTTGGGTCAAAATGTTTTCCTGATTGTTCAAGGAAATAGCTAATGATCTGTTCACGGGACCATGCCTTATTGTATGGACGGTCATTGCTTAATGCGTCCCAAACATCGGCAACAGCAAATATGCGAGCTGAAAGTGGGATATCTTCTCCTGCCAGCCCGCGCGGATATCCCGTCCCGTCCCATTTTTCATGATGGCAATATGGAATTTCGATGGCTTTGCTCAGGAATGGGATGCGAGACAGCAATTTGAATGCCGTCTCTGGATGCTGCTCCACAATGAGCCGCTCTTCTGGGGTCAACTTGCCGCGTTTGTGCAAGATCTCATCTGGAATACTGATCTTGCCGATGTCATGCAGTATGGCACCGCTACGAATATCTTCCAAAGCATTGCCTGATATTCCCATTTGATGGGCGATTTTGATCGCAGACTCGGTTACCCGGCGCGAATGTCCTTCTGTCTCTTTATCTCTGAGCTCAAGCGCCCGTGCCAAACCTTCGAGCATTGATTCGTAAGCCTCTGCCAGTTCGCGGGTGCGCATCTGGACACGGTCTTCAAGTTCAGAGTTTAATTTACGTAGTTCGTTTTCCAGTTCTTTTAAAGCGGTGATGTCGTGAGAAATATATATTCGACCGGTCAATTCTTTGCGCGAGTTATATAGCGGCCATACGGTCAATTCGTAATGAACGCTTCTTCCGCCTATATTAAATTCAGCTTCCGCACGTGCATACGTTACGGAAGTAAAGGTTTTAATGGGAATCGGAAAATCTTGAAATACATCATTTGCCGGTTTACCGATGACATCACGTTCGGTTTTTCCGAGCAAAACTAACATAGATGAGTTTATATCCACTATGGAATTTTTGGTATCAAGGATAACAAGCGGTTCAACCATTGCCTCGAAGACGCGTTCACGTGCGACAGGCTCAAACTCAAAGAGGTTGAAGCGATACACTCCCCATGCAAGAATGAGACTACCAATGGCTGTGGTAAAAAGCGAATTACTTTTATGGGGTTGGATGTCTGAAATAGAAAATATCGACCCAATGAGCGGAATCATTGCACCGATGATAATGAAGATTGTCTGGGTGCGAAACAAGGTACGTGGACGTCTCATTTGAATGAGTAGAACGATACAACTGATCGCGATGACAACATACACGTAGAAACTGAAGCCGATCATGAATAATGAGTAATCGTAAGTCAGTGCGCGGAACGGACCGGCAGGCAGCAAACTTGTGTTTTGATAGAACAAGTGGTGAAAGGAATCTGTTGCAACAAGCAAGCCAAAGAGAACGGGAATGATCAAAGATGCGAAGAATAAAAATTGTTGATTCTTAAATCGATACCCGCCATACCCAGCTGCAAATACAGGGAAAGCGATCACAGGAATACTACTTGCTATCCACTGGGCACTTTCCCAAAACATCTTTTCCCGCATATCTGGGAATAAGAGCTCTAAGATAAAACTGAGAGTAAATACACATTGCCCTAGGATGTAAAAAAAGAACGCTGTTGAACCTTTCGCTTCGCGTTTCTTGCTGATGAATGCAAGCAAAGTGAAAGACAGCGCCATGGAACCCAAATAGGGTAAAAGATAGAGGAACTCGGATTGGGTCATGATGTGTGTATTGGCAGACGTCTAGGCGGCACGATTATATCCGGCTCTTTTACGAATTCAAGATGGGTTTAATCAGGAAAGACGCGACTGATATTTTCGCGTCTTTCCTGAAATTCAAATTGACTCAATTACTTGGACTTGATCGCCTTCCAGACTCTTTCTGGCGTTGTCGGGTTCACGTCCACGTTCGCGCCTATGGCATCTAATATGGCATTCCCGACGGCAGGAGCAACTCCATCCATCGGAATTTCTGCCACCGCCTTCACACCAAATGGATGGCTCGGCTCGAATGTCTCAACGAATATGGTCTCCAACTCTGGCATCTCATCGGCACGAAAGATATGATAGCGATCAAGGTCTCGTTCATAAGCAACACCTTTCTCGTCATACCTCATCTCTTCGCAAACGGCATACCCGAGCGCTTGTGTCATACCGCCTTCGATCTGCCCTGAAGCTGTTAGCGGATTCACGATTACACCTGAATCAACAGCCATCACCAAACGATCTACCGTGACCTGACCGGTTTCTGTGTCCACGGTCACTTCGGCGAATTGTGCTGCAAATGGTGGAGGTGACACCGGCGAGACGTAACTTGCCACGCCCATGATCTGTTCTTGATTGTTTTTGTGCAATGTGTCGAGTGCAATATCAGCTAGCGTAACAGAACGACCATCTGGTGCAATTGCTTTCTTCTCTGCTAATCGAATATTCGCATGTTCGGATTCTGGCATGCCAAGCATCGTCGCCGCACGGATCTTGATTCTCTCCGCTACGATATTTGCCGCCTTAACCGCTGCCGTGCCTGAAATGTATGTCGTTGACGAAGCATACGCACCCTTATCGAATGGGGTGAAATCTGTATCAGATGAATAGGTGATCATATCTTCGATGGGCACACCCAATACTTCAGCTGCCATCTGTGCAATGACCGTATCGGAGCCGGTCCCCAAATCTGTTGCACCGACGAGGAGATTGAACGAACCATCGTCGTTCATCTTGATGGATGCGCCACCCATATCGAGGTAGGGAATGGCGGTCCCTTGCATGACCATTGCCACGCCGATCCCTTTGCGTTTGCTGGGGGAAGAAGTCTTCTTCCAGTTTTCATTGCCATATTTATCATCCCAAGCAATCGCGGCGCGACCTTGAGCTACGCACTGCTCCAGACCGACGGTGTGGATGATCTCTGGGCGCGGCTCACGACCTTCGTTCCATGCCGTCGAGAAGGGATGATACTCGCCAGGGTGGATCGCATTTTTCAACCGGAATTCAATTGGATCAAAGCCCATTGCTCGTGCGATCTTTTCCAGATGGCGGTCGAGCGGCCAATATCCTTGTGGCACTCCATAACCACGGAAGGCACCAGCAGGCGGGGTGTTTGTGTAGACCACGTCTGCATAAAATTGAATATTGGGCGCTTTACGATATTCGCCATCACCGACATACAACGCCATGGACTTGTGCCCGGTGTTACCAGTCACTGTCAATGCATGGCAGCCATATGCACCCGTATCAGAGAGTGCATACATGGCATTAGCAGTGATGGTCCCATCTTTCTTTACGCCGGTCTTCATGCGCACACGCATGGGGTGACGTGAACGTGCTGCTATGAATTCCTCTTCACGGCTGTATTCGTAAATTACCGGACGCTTGGTAGCGATGGTCAAATGGGCAGGCACGTCTTCCATCAATACTTCTTGATTCCCGCCAAACCCGCCGCCTATGCGCGGCTTGATCACGCGAATACGCTTGACCGGAATATTCAATACGGGTGCAAGCATACGGCGCACATGGAACGGTACTTGTG
>JBEBCV010000032.1:0-4178 GCA_041157505.1 Chloroflexota bacterium
AGGAAGGGAGTAAGCGCCTGCCCGTGGATTTCCTTCTCCATCGCCTCGACAGACGCCTTGGCTATGATCGGCTCCATCTCAGACTTTGGAATTGATTCTGCTGCGGGAACCGGATTCGTCACCAGAACTGCGCTCTTAAGACCCAGGCTCCAATGGGCTTTGGCGAACTCTGCGATCTCTTGCGGAGAGTCCAACCGGGCGCTCACTTTGAGTCCACTTTCGCGGGAGTAGAAAGCGGGGAATTCATCGGTCTTGTATCCGATGACAGGTACACCCATGGTTTCGAGGTATTCGATGGTGGCGGGCAGGTCCAGGATCGCTTTTGCACCAGCACAAACTACGAGCATGGGAGTCTCTGCCAGCGCTTTCAAGTCTGTGGAAATGTCGAAAGATGACTCTTTATGCACTCCACCAATACCGCCAGTGGCAAAGACCTTGATGCCATTCATGTTTGCAGCCAGCATTGTCCCTGCTACGGTGGTGCCGCCGTTCACCTTTTTGACAATGGCGGTCGCGAAATCGCGGTGACTCACTTTCAGCGTGGATTTGCTTTCAGAAAGCCGAACCAGTTCCTCATCGGTAAGTCCGAGGCGGATCTTTCCATCAAGAATGGCAACTGTGGCGGGGGTTGCGTTTGCGTTACGAACTTGTTTTTCCATGTTCCGTGCAAGGGCCAGATTACTTGGCTGTGGCAAACCGTGGGTAATTACGGTTGATTCGAGGGCAACAACAGGCGCGCCCATGTTGAGCGCGCGGGTGACTTCAACGGAAATTTGAATATGAGGATGCTTCATGCTAACCTTTGATGTAATGGAATACGTGATAGTCGATCTCGCGCAGGGCTTTATCGATCTTCGTGAGATCGGCTTGTTTTTCGATGGAGGAGCGGTTTTCTTTTTGAATGAGTTCACGCGCAACAATGAATTCTCTACGGAAAGCTTTGAGAATTTCAAGCGCTGCTGAGTTTGTTTCTTTCTTGCTGGCAGCATCCTGTGCGAACCGTTGCTGCAATGTGGGGCTGAATGCAATATTGGGGTTCTCTTCGATGATCTTTGCCAGTTGTGAAAATTCTTTATCAGATAACTTTCGATTGCCTGCCGAATTGCTGGACTTGGTGTAGCTGGATACGATAACGTTATTAACAAGGTCGAGCAATTCTTTCATTTCATGCCTCTTCGCGAGACGTTCAATGTCATTGCGTCTGCGGGCATTTTCGCGCATCATTTGCCAAGCATTCTTTAGTTCTTCTAGGATCATTGCAGAAGGAAGCTGCCAGTTACCGATATCGATCCAATGGATGGTGACACCCAGTTTGGCAGCCTTGGCTTTGAATTCCGGGCTAAAGAATTGTGAAGTGATCTTTGAACGTGATTCAAAATTGGGTGTGCTGAACGATCCGGCGCTGTTTGGCACTGTGTGTTCACCGGTCATTTCAATGCGGATCTGTTTATTTGTCGCTTCGCCTGCGTTGAGTGCATCGATCTCTTTATGGCTGATGCTGGCAAGGATCTCGCTCAGGTTGCGGGAGGTGATGAGGTTTTCCAGCTCATTGGTGATGAGCGGAATAACAGTGGTATCCCACGGGAAGGATACCCCGGCTGGTTTTGCGGGTGGCGGCGTGATAATGGTTTGGTTATACACCAGTGAATAGACAGCATTTTCATCGAAATGGTAGGGGTCGTTTTCGGGCGCTTCGTCTTTTGGTTTGCGCAAAATGCTGAACATGATCTTGATGTCCTGCGCTTCAAACGGAATTCCATCTTTTGTACGAGACCTGACGGAGAGTCCGCGCACGAATTGGTCACGCAAGTTGATGATGGCATATTCACGTTTACCGGGCTCATCAGATTTGCCGATCTCACGAATACGTTCGAAACTGCCCAGCTTCCAAGGTTTGCCGCGAGGATGAATGATCTCGGGGGTTCCGTCTACACGTTCGAGCAATGCCACACTATCAAGATTTACTTGTATATAACCTGGTCCGCCAATGAGAATGATGGGAGATTCTTCATCTTTTTCAGAGATCTTGCCTTCGTGGATGGTGATCTTATCTGAACCATCTCCGAAAATTACTTCTTCGAGAAAGCTGTCAGCGACGGATTCATCTTCGAGTTCATAAATATCCGCCAAGTAATTGGCGGCCTTTTTTCTCGCAAGTGTATATGCCACACCAAATACAGGCAAATAAACGACAAGGCTCAGTCCAACAACGGTTAGGCGTTGAATGGTGTTTTCTGCAAAGAAAAAGAAAAGAACTAGTGAAAGCCCACTTAATATTGCCCAAATAACGATGCGGGCATAATTGCGGATCTGGTTACGATACTCCACCGCTTCGTCATTCAACGCAAAGAGGCGTGGGATCATTTGATCGCGTTGGCGTCTAAAGCGATTCATGACTTATCCTCATCGCGATATCTTGAAGTATCCAGCCTGCTGACCAATAGCCACTTCCAGATCTCGTCCAATTTCTTTACTTCTGCTTCCATTTGGTTGTTTGCACGCCCTTCGATCAGAATAGTCTCTTTGACAGGTTCGATCAAAGTTTGCAGGGTGGAATAAATATCCTGCGGCATGAAAGTTGGATTCTCGAATTTCTGAGAAGCGAGGCGAGCAAAGCGTTTGACAGCTTCATTGCGGGCTGCGGTCTCGATCAGCTTTTCACGCTCGTTCAAGAGATCTTCTTCACGTTTGGCGATCTTTGTCCATTCGGCGTTCCAATTTTTTATGGTCTGTTCTTCAATGGAGGGGTCAAACAGCACATTGTGAATACGGACTTCCATGATCTCAAGCCCGCGTTCGATCAGTTGCTGGTATTCGAGACTGGGCTGGGCTTCACCCGTGGGTAGCCCGGTATCATCCATGGCAACCACTTCGGCTCTTTTCACCCGACGGTTGATCATCTCTTCGATCGTTTGAAGTCCGCTGACGCCTTCTGCCTTAAAAAGATCTTCCAGCTTGAACTTACGCACATACTCACGCCAAAGATTGACGACAAGATGAGCCGGGAGGCGGTGCCATTGCATTCGGGTGCGTTTGTTATCTGCAGTGCCAAGTTCAATGACTTCCCGAGTTACGGCATGTAGAACAGAGGTTGCATCATAACCATATTGTGAGGTTACACCGCTTTCCGAAGGACCTTTTTCATCAGGTTGTTTGATGCGAAACTTAATACTGATCGTGGGGGAGATATCGAACCCATCACGTGTTTGACCGACAGTTTGCTGACGGTGTTCGTTGTATTTTTTGGAATCTGAAGGAGCCGGGTTTAGAAATGGCTGGTCACTAGTGAGTGGACCTATGAACTGCCATTGGGGACGCAGATCAACACCTTCTCCACGGGTGATCTTTTCTCGTCCCTTTGTGAAGTGGATACCTGGACCCGCTGATCCGAGAATTTCAGTTTCGGTTTGAGTGACGATTGCGCTGGCTGTATCCAATACGATCACACCAGGACCTTTTTTCTCGGTCTCGCCCTCATGCTTAATAACCCGTCCGTTCTTGACGAAAAGGATCGGTCCACGGCTGCCATCGAATCCGCTGACACGGGAGTAGATTTCCTGCCTGTCTTTGGGTGTTTGAACCGGCAGCACGAATTGAGAGAAAAAGTAGACGAGTTTGTCAGTAACGTAATTTGCTACAAAGAGATTAATAATGAGAACAACTACAGCGATGACAAGAGTGACAACCGAATAATTAAAGCCAACAGCAAACAAAACGCCATGAAAGACGACAGTCCCTGCTGCAATGACCCCATAAGGCGTCTGTAAGATCGAGCCAATTCCACTAAAGGCGCTTTTCATTATAGATAGATTCTAAATCAAAATTAGCCAATTTGGCGGGCTGAAATTTATCAGGCTGCTTCGAACTTTTTTCCCTCGCCGTATCCCTTTATAGATGCGGATTGTCTGCGGCTTGCCAGTAAACAGAACCGAAATCAGAATGAAATGGGGTGAGGTCGTTTCGGCCGCTTCCGAAGATGATGTTCTTAGTACATTCTTGAAATCGAGCCGTTATAATACGGGCATTACGATAAAAATGTAATCCAAAGAAAATTGAATATTAGTAGCCAGGAATTGTCCGGACGATTCCTGTGTCAATCTTAAGTATGCTTACTCTAGAATTTCACTGTCACACTATTGCATCAAAAGACTCCCTGACCCGCCCTGAGGACTTGATCC
>JBEBCV010000033.1:0-6500 GCA_041157505.1 Chloroflexota bacterium
TGCGTGGGTCTTTAACGAGGAAAATCAAGATGCCAGCCATCACGAGCGAAAGGATGGTTGAGATCGTAAAGGTTGGAATGAACCCGGCATTGTCTGCGATCCAACCGCCGAGGATGGGGGCGATGATGGTGGCGGGAGCTGTGAGGGTTTGTGAAAGCCCAATATATATTGGACGGTCAACTTCGCTGCCGAAATTTACGGTCATCGTCATACCGATGGTCCAGATGGAGACATTTGCAATGCCAGTTAGGATGAAGATGGGATAGAACCATGCAATGGATGTTGCGTTCCATGCAAGGAGTGCGCTTAGAAAAGCAGCCAATGCCCCAAGGATGAGCATGGTGCGATGCCCACTGCGGTCTCCGATCCAGCCCATGCCGATGTTGGCAATGGTCTGTGAAATGGTGAGTGTGGCGGTGAGATAGCCAGCAATGACCTCGGTCATGTTGAATTCGCGCAGGGCGTAAATGATATAGAACGAGAAGCCCATGGTGGCGAACTGCGAGAGGATGCGCGCGCTTAGGAACCAGTTGAAGTTCTTGTCGCGGCTCAAGACTTTTTTGGCGTCGTCCCAAAAATGGGTTTTTTCTTCGGGGATGACCTTTTCGGTGTCTTCAGGTTCGCGGGTAGCGGCTAGGGCGAACCAACTCAAGGCGAAGAAAATGCTCGCAATGAAGAAGCAGACTGCAAAGTCCCAGGGAGAGGCGAGGGCATTGAGCAGGTATCCAGCACCGATGGCAGATCCGCTAATGAAGAGATTCGCCAGACCAGCTTGCATCCCAAAGAAAGTGCCGCGTGATTCAGGTGGAATGATCTTGGAGATCATTGAAGTCCAGGCATTGGCTGTGAAGCCGCCGCCCAATCCCTGCCAGATCAGCAGCAGCATGGTGAGGATGAGCCCGGCATTCGTACCGATCAGGGGCATCAACAAAGCAATGACGGCGAACCCTAAGAATGGGACGCGTTCATGAATGGTCATCATCAAAACCGTGCGTTTGAATTGACGCAAGCGCGAGACGTGGCTGGCAGTAAATAGCTGGGGGAAAAGCCAGCCCGCGGAATGGATGGCAGGGACTAAACCTATCAGCGTAGCTGAGTTGGTCATGTTGGCGACGAATAACGGAAGGATGGTGCTGAACGATGCGAAACCGAGCGCTGCGCCGAACAGACTTCCATCCCATAAACCGGCGGTCACATTATGTTTAAGGTCTTTTCGTACTGCTTGTTCAAGAGGGGAGAGCATGGAGTGGATTTTACCTTATGGGTTGGTTGGGTATTAACACATTGAGGATAGACGAATAAATTGCACTTTTGTTCGCTTTATTTTTGTATCTTGACAAACCTTTCTAACTTGGAATAGAATAAAAACGAACGTTCGTTCATTTTCTTGGAGCCTCGATGTCCGAAGAAACACATACCAAAGGCGAGCGCACTCGCAACCAAATTGAAGATGCTGCTATTGAGTTGTTTATGGAGCATGGTTACCATGCCACATCCATGAGGCAGATCGCGGAGCATGCCAACCTGGCATTGGGCGGCATCTACAATCACTTCAAAAGCAAGGATGAGATATTTGAAGCCATTATTGTGGATAAACATCCTTATAAGAAGATCCTGCCCCTCATTTTAGAGGCAGAAGGGGAGACGATGGAGGATTTCCTGAGCCATGCTGCGAGAGTGGTGATCAAGGAATTGATGTCGCAGCCGTACTACATCAAATTGATGTTGATCGAGATCGCTGAATTCAATGGTGCGCATGGTGCGGTGCTCATTAAGGAGATCGCTCCGAAGCTCTTGCCGGTCTTTGAGCGCATTGTAAAGACTCGCAAGAATTTACGGGTTTCAAACCCGGCGATGTTGATGCGTTCTTTCATTGGGATGGTCATTTCTTACATGATCACCGATATGTTGATCTCCAATTCCATGCTCAATAAATTAATGCCAAAGAATCCCATCGATGCCTATGTGGATATTTACATGCACGGCATCATCAAGGAGACCGTATGAGGTCACGTTTATTTTCCATCATTCGCAAGGAATTCATCCAGATTCTGCGCGATCCACGCACGTTGGTGCTCATTATTCTGATGCCCATCATGCAGTTGTTCCTGCTGGGCTACGCTGCCACCACCGACGTCAAGAATATTTCCATGGCAGTTTGGGACCAAAGCCATTCGCAGCAATCGCGCGCATTGCTAGACGCTTTCCGTGTTGCGAATTATTTCAGTATCGATTACATGATCGGTTCAGAAGAAGAATATCGCACACTGATCGAGTCCGGTCAGATTCGCGCGGCGCTCATCATCCCCCCCGATTATGAAATCCGTTTGCTGGAAGGCAAAGCACAGGTTTCACTCGTGCTTGATGGTTCCGATGCCACGGTTGGCGGCACAGCTCTTTCTGTCGCAAAACTTATCGGTCAGTCTTACGCCACCAAGATTCTCACTGAACAAAACGCGCTTACAGGTAGACCTACAGCCTTCACCCCGCCGCTGGATGTCCGCACACAGGTTTGGTACAACCCCGACCTGATCGCCGCATACTTCAACGTGCCCGGCGTGATCGGCATGATCCTTTATTTCATTACAGCGTTGCTTACAGCTTCAGCAATCGTCCGCGAACGCGAACGCGGCACAATTGAACAACTCATCGTCACACCCATTCGCTCGTGGGAGTTGGTGGTGGGGAAGATTCTCCCGTATGCCATCCTCGCTTTTATCGACACATTGGAGATCCTCGTCATCGGTCATTGGTGGTTCGGTGTGCCTGTTCGTGGTGATGTGGGTTTGATCTTCCTGCTTTCCGGCTTGTTCGTCATCTCCAGTCTTGGCATTGGTTTATTCGCCTCGACCATCGCCAACACACAACAGGAAGCTTTCATCACGGTCATGGTGACGATGTTGCCAAGCATCTTCCTCTCCGGCTTTTTCTTCCCGATCGCTGCCATGCCAGAATTTTTACAATGGGTTTCTGCGATCGTCCCGCTGCGATATTACCTTGTCATCATCCGCGCTTTGCTGCTAAAGGGTGTGGGCGCCGCCGCACTTCAAAATGAAATTATCGCACTCTCCATTTTCGCTGTCGTCATCATGGGCGCAGCCGCACTTCGCTTCAAAAAACGTCTCGACTAACACTTCCTCAAGGAGTCTTTCATGCATAACAAACTTCCCCCTCTTCCCGTTCGAATTGTAGTGGCGCTTGTCGTCATTGGCACGCTCGCATATTATGGAATTCAATCCCTGGCGCAGGATGGAAATGGCGACCTCGCCGCTTCTGGAACCATTGAAGCCGCTGTGGTGAATGTCTCGCCTGAAATGGCTGGCAAGGTGACGGATGTCCACGCTGGCGAAGGTGATGCTGTGACGAAGTCCCAGCCGCTTCTTAACCTGGACCCAAGCCTGCTCGATGCCCAACGGGCCGTTGCCTCCGCTGCAGTCGACTCAGCCACTGCCGCCCTCGCCGCTGCTCAAACCAAATATGACCAAACGCTCGAAGCTGCTCTCGCTTCTCAAGCTGCGCAACGCTCCAAAGATTGGCAAACCTCCGCGCCGAGCGAATTTGACCAACCCAATTGGTACATCGAACAAGACCAGCAAATTGCTGCTGCACAAACCGAACTCGAAAATGCCGAGACGGAGATCGATGCCGCGCTTGAAAATCTGGATAAGGTTATTACCGATTTGAAGAATTCAGATTATCTGCAAGCCGAACAAGACCTTGCCGAAGCTCGTGCTGCGTTTGTCATTGCGGAACAGGTGAAGGATCAGGCTTCTTATGCATCTGATAGCGGCGGTTTGAGCGAAGCAGCACAAGATTATTTCGACGATGTGCTCACCAATCTTGATGACGCCGAAGAAGCCTATAACGACCTCATGAACAGCGACGAAGTCGAAGATATTGAATACGCCCGCGGACAGGTCCTCGTGGCGCAACAACGGTACGATGCTGCCTATGCTCGTCTATTGACCTTGCAAACCGGTGCGGAGTCTCCTGTCGTGATCGCTTCAGCGAAGGAATTGAATAAGTCGAAGTCCGCGCTGGCACAAGCAGAAGCAAACCTCGCCTTGGTCGAGGCTCAGATCGTCAAACTCACGGTCAACGCCCCAATGGATGGAGTCATACTCACTCGTAATGTCGAACCGGGCGAATTCGTCCAGCCGGGCGGAATTGCCATGACCATGGCAGACCTCTCGAACCTGACCATTACTGTGTATATCCCCGAAGACCGCTACGGTTTGATCTCACTTGGGCAAACCGCCGAAGTCAAAGTCGACTCGTTCCCAGACATGACCTTTACTGCAACTGTCACTCATATCGCCGACCAAGCAGAATTCACCCCCCGCAACGTGCAGACCGTGGAAGGTCGCAGCGCCACTCTATATGCCATCAAGTTGAGCGTACAAGACCCTGAAGGGAAACTGAAGATCGGCATGCCTGCGGATGTTACCTTCGAATAATTATGTAGGGGCGAGGTCTCCTCGCCCCGATTTTTACTGACATATATATGGGCGGGGAAACTCCGCCCCTACGGAATTGATATGGAATCCTTAGTACAAGCAACTGGATTGAAAAAATACTTCGGCAATACCCATGCTGTGGATGGTGTTGACCTGCAAATTCCATCTGGCGAAATTTATGGGCTGGTCGGTTCGGATGGGGCGGGTAAGACAACCACCATGCGTCTTTTGGTAGGAGCGTTGTTACCTGATGCTGGTGAAGTTTCAGTTTGTGGATTCAATGTGTTGAAGCAAACCGAACAAGCTCGCTCGACGATTGGCTACCTCTCGCAGCGCTTCTCCATGTATGAAGACCTGACGGTGCTGGAGAACATCCGCTTCTTCGCCGAAGTGCGTGGACTTTCTCCCACCGAGTGGCTGCCGCGTTCAATGGATATTCTAGAATTTGTCGGGCTTGATAAATTCAAAGATCGCCGGGCGGGTCAACTCTCTGGGGGTATGAAGCAAAAGCTTGGGCTTGCCTCCGCGTTGGTTACTCGTCCACGTTTGCTGTTGCTCGACGAACCCACAACGGGTGTAGACCCCGTAACCCGTCAGGATTTTTGGCAACTTGTTATCAAGCTGGTCGGTTCGCGTGAAGGCGATGGGGTTTCTGTCATTATTTCCACGCCCTACATGGATGAAGCGTCTCGTTGTCATCGCGTGGGCTTCATGAAAAATGGGAAGATCATCGCTGAAGACACTCCATCCAATCTGCGTTCGCTACTGAACGGACGCATCCTCGAACTGCGCGGCTCGCCTTTGGATATCATGCGTCATGCGGCGCATAAGGATGAAGATGTGGAAGATGTCCAAGCCTTCGGCGATAGATTGCACATCCGAGTAAAAGAGAACAAAGCACAAGCTGTCTTGCGGAAATTGAAAGCCGATATCAAATCTGCAGGCGGGCATGTAGATGAACTTCGCGTTGTGCCACCAGGTCTCGAAGATGTGTTCATTGCGTTATCAGACCATGAGTACTCATCTGTTTTTCACCCGTTACAAGAAAGGAATATTCAATGATCAACCTCGACCTTGGTGTATTGATCGATCGTCCTGTGAAAGATGTCTTTGCTTTTGTTGCCAACCCAAATAATATGTCAAAATGGAATTCAGCCGTTGTGAGCTTGGAGCAAGTCACGCCAGGTGTGGTGGGTGTGGGTACTAAATTCAAAACTGTTGGTGAAATGATGGGACGCCGCATTGAAGGCGATATGCAGGTCACTGCCTACGAGCCTGATACCAAATGCGGGTTTCAAGTCCAAGCTGGACCGATGCAAGTGAATTTAACTATGACCTTCAAAACCGTTGGCACTGGCACAAAGGTCAGTTTGAATGCACAAGGCAACCCTGGCGGTTTATTTAAACTTGCTGAAGGTGTCATGGCGGGGCAGGTCAAATCGATGATGGAGGGCAATCTCGCCCGCCTCAAATCTGCGTTGGAAGGAGCGTAAATGTCACTTCCCGTAATTTACGTTGAAAATCTCACCCGGCGCTTTGGCGATTTTGTCGCGGTGGATCATATCAACTTCGAGGTGAACGAAGGCGAAGTCGTTGGCTATCTTGGTCCGAATGGTTCAGGGAAGACCACAACCATTCGCATGTTGCTAGGTCTGCTTGCGCCGAGTGAAGGCGAAGCAACGGTTTTGGGATATGACGTTGTTCGCCAGAGCGAAGAGGTCCGCGCGCGGGTGGGGTACATGTCGCAGAAGTTCGCGATCTATGACGATCTGACAACTCTTGAGAATTTGACATTTTATGGCGGCGTTTATGGAATCACGGATAAAGCCCGCATCACTGAGACGTTGGAATTGGTCGGGCTCACCGGGCATGAGCATACGCTGACAAGGGATCTCTCCACCGGCTGGCGACAACGATTGTCGCTGGGCATTGCTTTGGTTCACAAACCAAGGCTGCTCTTCCTCGATGAACCCACATCTGGTGTGGACCCTACTGCCCGCCGTGCGTTTTGGGATTTGATCTATGAGCTCGCCGAAAGCGGTG
>JBEBCV010000034.1:0-21651 GCA_041157505.1 Chloroflexota bacterium
ATCCAGAACGCCGTATTTGGGCAGTGTGGCAGCCGCACACCTACTCGCGGACTCAAACTTTGCTTTACGAATTCTCGCGGGCATTCAGTGATGCCGATGAAGTGCTTGTGACCGAGATCTACGCTTCACGCGAAGCCAAGCAGGAATTTTCTTCTGCTGAAGTCGTTGCTTCTATGCCGCATACATCTGCTCGTTACAGCGGTTCGATCGGAGATACGAAGAAATATTTATTGGAACACTTGCGGTTCAATGATGTGGTCATTGTCCTCTCTGCAGGCGATGCGGACCAGATCACTGCTGCGTTGTTGAAGGAATTGTAGTCAGGATGTTGATGGTGAATACCGCCTTTGCAGTTGACCTGTTACGCCAAAAGTTTGGCGATGCTGTGCAAGAGAATGTGACTCTTGCGCCGTACACGTCTGCGCGCATTGGCGGACCTGCCGATGTGATGGTGACGGTCAAGTCTGCGGATGAGCTGGCAGATGCAATGCAGTTGATCTGGGAACATAACCTGCCGTATTACATCCTTGGCGGGGGTTCGAACGTGTTGGTGAGTGATAACGGCTTTCGCGGGGTAGTGGTTTTGGATCGGGCGAAGGAAGTCCGCTTTGAAGCTGGCGACCAGCCCGCAGTTTGGTGTGAAGCGGGAGTCATCATTGCGAATCTTGCAAAGCGTTGTGCGTCCAAAGGTCTTGCCGGACTTGAATGGTCTGCCACAGTCCCCGGTACGGTAGGCGGCGCAGTGTATGGCAATGCAGGTGCGTTCGGTGGTGATATGACTCACAATCTCATTTGGGCAGAGATGCTTACAAAGAACGGACGTGAAAAAATTACGCTCGAACAAATGGGATATGGGTATCGCACCAGCGTTTTGAAACGTGGTGAAGTGCAAGGAATTGTGTTAAGTGCATTATTGAAGTTAAAAAATTCTACGAAGGAAGAAGTGTCTGCTAAAATCGAACAATTCAGCGAACGCCGAAAAGCCACACAGCCGCCTGGTGCAAGCATGGGTTCGATGTTCAAGAATCCTGAAGGCGACTACGCAGGACGTTTGATAGAAGCTGCGGGCTTGAAGGGGATGCGTATTGGCACTGCTGAGATCAGCACGTTGCATGGAAATTTCTTCATCAATTACGGTGAAACCAAGGCGGAAGATATTCGCGCTTTGGTTCATCTAGTTCAAAGCACGGTGAGAGAGAAATTCAATGTGCAGTTGGAATTGGAAGTTGAATTTGTAGGCGATTGGAATAAATAACAATGACAAAGAAACTTCGAGTGGCAGTTCTATTTGGTGGACGTTCGGGCGAACATGATGTTTCGCTGATGTCTGCGCGCTCGGTGGTTTCTGTTTTGGATCCCGAACGTTATGAAGTTGTGCAAGTTGGCATTACGTTGGATGGAAATTGGTTGACCGGACCCAACGCGCTTGAAGCCTTTGAAAAAGGTGACGTCAGCACTCTTGAACATGTCATCCCTCCCACCGACCCATCATCTCGCCAGAGTTTGCACGTGCTGCGAGAGACGAAGATGGGGGAGAAGTTTGAAACTCTCGCTTCCATCGATGTGTTCTTCCCGGTCTTGCATGGACCTTTCGGAGAAGACGGTACCATTCAAGGTCTGTTCGAAATGGCAGATGTTGCTTATGTAGGTGCAGGTGTGGCTGGTTCATCAGTAGGTATGGATAAGGGCATCTTCAAAGATGTGATGCGTGCCAATGGTATTCCTCAGGTGCCGTCCATGTTGGTGTTACGCGGTGACATTGAAAACGACATGGATGATGTCATCAAGAGAGCTGAGGCGTTGGGTGAGTATCCGCTATTCACCAAGCCTGCCAATCTTGGTTCATCTGTAGGCATTAGCAAATGCACATCTCGCTCTGACCTTGCCGAAGGACTGATGGACGCCGCCCGCTACGACCGCCGCATCATCATCGAAAGTGGTGTGAAGGATGTGCGTGAGGTTGAGGTCAGTGTACTGGGCAATGAAGACCCGCAGGCATCCGTTTGTGGTGAGATCCTCCCAAGCCGTGAGTTCTATTCCTATGAATCAAAATATATTGACGGCACTTCCGGTTTGTTGATCCCCTCGCCGCTACCTGAAGATGTGGCGACCCAGATCCGTGAGTATGCCATCCGCGCTTACAAAGCCATAGATTGTGCAGGCATGGCTCGCGCTGATTTCTTTGTTGAAAAAGAGACAAACAAAATTTACCTGAACGAATTGAACACGATCCCTGGTTTTACTTCCATCAGCATGTATCCCAAGCTTTGGCAGGCGAGCGGCTTGACCTACGCTCAACTGGTCGACCGCCTGATCGAGCTTGCGCTGGATCGTAAGTCGCAGCGTGATCGCACTGAACATCGGAGGACAGCATGAGCGACAAACGAAATCTTACTCGCGCAGAGCAAGTCCGTCAGCGCCGCACAGAACGTGCCGCCAAGGAACTTCAGCAGGCCGCCAAACAGGCGACCAAACCGGTCGTAAAGGTCTCGTCGCGTACTCCGACCATTCCGCTCATGGCGGCGCCAAGGAAACAGGATCGCCGTTATAACATTGCCCTGGGCATGCCAGAGTTTCATCTTAATAAACCGAGGCTTTCGCTGCCCAAGTTCTCCATGCCGCGAATGCCGCATTTCTCTGCCAATTGGCGCTTAGGAGCATTGATCCTTGCTGGGGTCATTGTTACCTTGTTGGTACTTGCATTCCAATTGCCATATTTCTACGTGCCTTCTGCATATGTGCTTGGTAACACGCGCATTCTTAGTGAAGAGATCAACGGGATTATAGGTGTTTCAAATCAGAACATCTTCACCGTTCAGCCTGATGAACTTGAACGCCGGTTGCGCTTGAACTATCCCGAATTCACATCCGTACAAGTGGATGTCTACCTTCCAAATTACGTTTATGTCACGGTGACGGAACGTCAGCCTGTGGTCTTGTGGCAGCAGAACGGCGGTTTCACCTGGATCGATGGAACTGGCGTTGCCTTCAGACCGCGAGGTGATGCGGCAGGGTTGGTCGTTGTTGAAGCAAAGGACGCTCCGCCAGCCGGAGTTCAAACTTCAACAGACCCTTACAGCCCGCCACCATTCATTCAAAAAGAATATGTGGATGCCGCTCTCGCTCTTGCTCCGCTCGTGCCTGCTGGCTCAACCCTGACCTATTCCGCCGCTGATGGTTTTGGCTGGAAAGACTCGCGCGGTTGGACAGTGGCATTTGGCACCTCTGCAAACGATATGCCGTTGAAGATCCGCGTTTATGAAGCCCTGGTCAATTCGTTGAACCAGAAAAGCAAGGTTCCTGAATTTATTAGTGTTGTTCATCCCGATGGTCCGTACTACCGCATGGCGGAAGTGACGGAGATCGAAGATGTTGAAGAAGTAACCGAAACTGAAGAAATAGTAGTAGAGAACCCGTAACATGGAAGAGATCGTTGTAGGTATCGATGTAGGTACGACCAAAGTCTGCACCCTGGTAGGGCGGGTGGAGGACGATAAGTCCATCCGCATTTTAGGCGTGGGCATTGAGCCGTCTGAAGGAATCCGTAAAGGCATCGTCGTAGACCTTGCTGCTGCTTCACGTGCCATCAAGCGCTCTGTTGAAAAAGCCGAAAGCACATCGAGCCTTGAGATCACCACGGCATTCGTCAGTTTGGCAGGGGCGCATGTTTCATCAGTGAACAGCCGCGGTGCATCGGGCATTCCCAGCGGAGTGATTGACATTCATGATGTGGCACGTGCGCTTGAACAGGCACAGGCTATTGCCATTCCGCATGACCGCGAGATCATTCACGTCATTCAACGCGGCATCACTGTTGATGGACAGAGTGGTGTGAAGACTCCGGTTGGCATGCATGGTTATAAACTCGAAGTGGAAACGCACATTATCACCGCTGCCAGCGCTACTGTGGATAACATCCGTCAATGCGTGAACGCAGCCGGTGTGGATATTCAGCAATTCGTTTTGAATCCACTTGCTTCAGCAGAGGTTGTGCTCACTGAGCAGGAACGTCAGATGGGTGTGGCGGTTTGTGATATTGGTGGAGGAACGACCGACCTTGCGATCTATGTGGATGGCGATGTCTGGCATACCATGGTGCTTGCTGTAGGCGGCAATCACATTACCCAAGACATAGCGCATGGGTTGCGATTATCTCTCTCTCAGGCAGAAGAGGTCAAAAAACAGCAGGGACATGCTGTCCGATCCACGATCGGAGTCGAGGAATATTTCCTGATGCGTCCGTTCGGTGAAGATAAAGATGTACGCATCAGCCGTCATGACCTTTCGCACATTATCGAAGCCCGTGTGGAAGAAACGTTTGACTTGATCCTGCAAGAGATCAAACGCTCTGGGTATGATGGTTTGTTGCCTGCAGGTATGGTGTTGACAGGCGGCACCTCGGCATTGCCGGGGATCAGCCGTGTTGCAAGTACTGTTCTTGGCATGCCGGTCCGTACCGCGCAGCCGCAAAATCTAAAAGGGCTAGTGGATAAACTCAATTCGCCCATGTATTCCACGAGTTTTGGTCTGCTTCAATGGGCGATCAGTATGCATGATCATCAAGTCACTGTTTCGAATGGAGGTAAACGCCGCAAACCGCGTGGCGAAAATACTGTGAAGCTCGATGCATTGAAAGATTGGATGAAAAGGTTATTACCATGATGACGAGAATCTGTTCATGATCTTGTCATTATGAGAAAAGATTCACAAAGTTGTGAATTTGGTACAAATTGACCCTATTAAAAAAACGTATTCTCGTATAAGATTAGGCATATTCCTTGCCAGGAGGAACAAATGAATCCGAACAATAAAAACTTACAAGCTGAAGCCTTCGCCAGAATCAAAGTGATCGGCGTAGGTGGCGCAGGTCAAAATGCCGTCAACCGCATGATGGAAGAAGGCATTCAGGGCGTTGAATTTATTGCTGCCAACTCCGATGCCCAGGCTTTGACCCTTTCACGCGCACCGATCCGTGTTCGCCTTGGCGACAAGATCACCCGTGGTCTTGGCGCAGGTGGAGACCCCGAGATCGGACGCAAAGCCGCCGAAGAATCCTCCGACGAACTGTATAACGTGCTCAAAGGCGCGGATATGGTCTTTGTCACTGCAGGAATGGGTGGCGGTACCGGAACTGGTGCAGCTCCTGTTGTTTCGCAGATCGCGAAGGAATGCGGCGCACTCACCATTGGTGTTGTGACTCGTCCGTTCACCTTTGAAGGCGGCAAGCGCTCGCAGTCCGCTGAAGCAGGCGTAACGAAGATGAAAGAACACGCGCACACGCTCATCTCCATTCCGAATGATCGCTTGCTCCAACTGGCAGACAAGAAATCATCCCTGCAAGATGCCTTCCGCATGGCGGACGAGGTTCTGCATCAGGGTATTCAAGGTATCTCCGAATTGATCACCATCCCCGGTTTGATCAACCTCGACTTTGCAGATGTCCGCTCGATCATGTCTGAAGGCGGCGCAGCTCTTATGGCTGTTGGTCGCGGTTCCGGCGATGATCGTGCCAAGGTCGCTGCTGAACAAGCCATCTCAAGTCAGTTGCTAGACATCACCATTGACGGCGCACGCGGCGTGCTCTTCAACGTCACTGGCGGACCGAACATGACCCTCTTTGAAGTCAATCAGGCGGCTGCCATCATCCGTGAGACGGCTCACCCCGATGTCAACATGATCTTCGGTGCCGTTATCGACCCGAACATGGGCGACGAGATCCGCTGTACGGTCATCGCCACTGGTTTCGAACGCAGCGGTGTGACCCGCCGGGTGCTGGACCGCATTCCTCGCACAAATTCAAGCGAGAAACCTGTCTCTGCGGCGAACACTCCCTTCCAGGCTCGCCAGACCGAATCGGTGAACGCCAATACCGAAACTCGCTCCTCTGCAGATGTGAAGTCCCAGCCTTCGCCGAGTATTAACAATGACGATCTCGATGTACCAACATTCTTGAGAAACCGCAGATAAGAACAGAAGTAAGAACACAGACCCTAAAGGTATTCAAAACCTTTAGGGTCTTTTATTTTGGTACAATAGAATTATGAGCGATAAACTTCCAGATCTCGCTGAACGACTAAAGAGCAAACCTGCACATTACTCTTATCTCAAGCATCGCAATCAAGTGATGCGGCAGATCGTCTTACCTGTGGCGCTCAGCGCCCTGGTATTGATCGCGATCGTAGTGTGGGTGAGTATCGCCACCTTCAGCCAGGGCGGGGATGTGGGACGTTGGGCAGCCATCTCGACCATCTGGGTCATCATTCCCATGTTGCTGGGCGGGTTGGTTGTGCTTGCAATTCTCGGTGGGCTAATCTATGGTATGGCCCGTTTGCTCAATGCACTTCCGTATTACACCGGTATTGCACAAGATTACATCTTCATCGCACGTGGCTATATTGTTCGCGGGGCGAATATGGTCGTCAAACCGATTCTTGCCCTGAACGACTGGCTTCAAACTGCAAAAGCCTTCTTTGAAAGGATGACTCCATGAAAAATACTAAACTACTTTTGGGCGGCGCGCTCATTGGCGCCATTACCGGATTAATCGCTGCCATGCTCATCGGTCGCCGCGCTGAAAAGAACGAGACCGAAACCGCAATCACCGCTGGCGAAGGTGTAAAGTTGGGCGTGTTGGTTTTTGGTTTGCTCCGTGCCATTGCGTCATTAGGCGACGATTAACAGACGAAAGACGATTGACCATAGACCGAGGTATCCCAACCTCGGTTTTTTTTATCTTGACCTTTGACTTTAGCCTCTTATCCATGGACACCATCTCAAAACAAACCTACCGTCGCTTCCTCCTCGGCTCACAGGGACTTTGGCCTGGGCGCCGTTTCTCTGGCCTTTCTGGCACCGAATCCGCTTTGCGCCAGATGCAGGCATTGCAGCTCGACCCATTGGTGATGGTCGCCCGCAGTCAGGACATTGCCATGTATGGACGCGTCCTCGATTACAAGCCGGAATTACTGTATAAGATGGCATACGAAAAACGCAGAGCCTTCGATTATGGCGGCTGGCTGATGATGTACCCGATGCATGAATTCCCATATTGGCAATTACACATGCAGCGACGCAAAGAGAAGGGCTTGCGTTGGGAGCATTTCACTCATCCACCGAAACAGGTTGTGAAGTTCGTGTTGGATGAATTGCGCGAAAAAGGTCCGCTCGGAAACCGTGATATCGAAGGGGATGCTGTCAAAGTGTGGAGTTATCGCGGGCGCAAGGAAACCTCAGTCACGTTGTTCTATCTCTGGTTGATTGGCGAAGTGATGATTTCCAACCGAAAAGGTTTCGACCGTATTTATGATCTCCGCGAACGTGTCTTGCCATCGGAATATGATTATGCTGCGCCAGTTGAAGAAGCCGAAGATTTCTTTGGTAAGAAGCACATTGCTTTTTCTGGTATTGCGCGCGAACCTTCATGGAAGACAGGTCTGGGGGATTTTATCCATCGCAAAGTGACTATAAAGGAAGGTCAACAACGAATTGAGCGGCTGATCGAAAAGGGCGAGGTGAAGCGAATAGGAGTGGAAGGCTTCAAAGAAAACTTCCTCATCTTGAGCAGCGACCAAGCCCATCTGTCCGCTCTTGAGGCGGGGCGCGTCCCAAAGACATGGAAGCATAAAGGACCAACTACATCCGAAGAGGTCACCTTCCTCGCACCGTTGGAAATCGTCAGCGCCCGCGGACGGGCTAAACGCGTTTTTGATTTTGATTATGTGTGGGAAGTGTACAAGCCTGTGCATCAACGCAAATGGGGTTACTACACATTACCCATTTTATATGGCGATGATTTGGTTGCCCGCATGGACCCAAAGCATGACCGCACCACGAACACGCTCCAGATCCTCGGCTTCTGGTTGGAGGATGACGCTCCAAAAGACGGAAATTTTGCAAACGCACTTGCCAATGGTTTGAAACGCTTTGCCGATATGATCGGTGCAAAGAAGATCGATCTAGGCGGGGTAAAACCTGCCAGGTTGAAATCAGAGTTGAAAATATTGCTCAGAGAGCTTGGGTTTTAGATGATGAAGTTACGCCCTGCCACTCTCGCTGACTCTTCTGCTGTAGCTGTTTGTGTGAATAATGCCTTTGGTCATTATATAGAACGGATCGGTATGAAGCCCGCCCCCATGGAAATGGATTACGAGCATGAGATCCGTGAACATCAGGTGTTTGTCGTTGAAGATGCCGGGCAGGTGGTTGGTTCACTCGTTCTGGGTATTACCGAAGAAGGCTTTTTACTGGATGTGATCGCGGTGGACCCGAAGTATTGGGGCAAAGGGGTGGGACGTATCATGCTCGAACATGCAGAAGCCGAGGCTAAGAAGCAAGGATTCGACAGTATCTATCTCTTCACGCATGAGAAGATGACCGAGAACCAGGCGTTGTATAAAAGGATTGGATACGTGGAATACGACCGCCGCCTCGAATACGGGCGCAAACGCGTTTACATGCGTAAACCACTTGAATAAACGGTAAAACCTTGGCATGGTATCATGATGTTTCTAAGGAGTATCATGATCAAACCTGTTCGTTGGAACACATTCATCCGCGATTTCATTCGCATTCAGATCGGTTTTTTTTTGTTCGGGCTGGCGATCACATTGATGATCCGCGGTAACCTCGGTACGAGCGCCTGGGTGGTGTTGGAAGCGGCGCTGGCATATAAGCTTGATATTACAGTTGGAACGATGACCGTCATTATGGGCTTCATCGTGTTGGTAAGCGCGGTGGCGATGCGTGAAAAGATGGGCTGGGGTACGCTGGCGAATATCCTCTCCATTGGTCCGTGGGTGGATATGTGGAATTCGTTCATGCCTTCGGTTAATGGAAATTTGCCTTTGCAGATTTTTATGCTGCTATTTGCGATCCTACTCATGGGCTTGGGGAGTGCCATCTATATCGGTGTGGATGCAGGAGCAGGTCCTCGTGATAGCATGATGTTGGCGATCAAGCGCACTACGGGAGTAAGCATCCGTGTTTCGCGTGCGATCATTGAGATCACGGTCGTCTTTCTTGGCTGGCTCCTGGGCGGACCGGTCGGTATTGGCACATTGATCTACGCGTTATTGATCGGTCCATCTGTGCAGTGGGGTTTCAAAGTTTTCAAAGTGCAGCCTCATAAAGAAAATGAAGAAGTGCAGGCAGGGATCGAAGGTGGGGCAGAGTAGGTTGGTATATTCGTACGTTAGTGAGGAGTGAATTATGAATGAGTCTCTTGAAAATGCACCGGTTGTAGCAGAAGCTAAGGATCATAACAATGGCGGGTTGGCTTTGTTCCTTGTTATGGTCTTGCCTGTACCCTTCTGTTCATTCATCTATCATTTCATCCTTTGGTCTACGGAGCAGAGTGCCATTGCGTCGTCGAGCTTGGCTCAGTTGGCGTGGGCAGGCATGATCGGTCTGGCGGTGCAAGCGGTTTTCATGAGCGTTGTTTTCGGCTTGCTGTGGTACTTCGCGACCGATGAACGCTTCAAAGGTTGGTATGCCGGATTGTTTGGTGCTTCGTTGTTTGGCTTCCCGGCTTTGATTTTGCGTGCGCTTGGTCCCAACAACGATCAGCTTGGTTCGATTTTTCAATTCATTCTTGCAATTGTCATTGCAGGCGTTGTCATCTTCCTGCGTCGAGGCAAACTAACTTGGGACTTTAATTCAATCCCATTTGGATTACTCATCGCCGCGCTGGGATTTGCTCCGCTGGCGATGTATGGTTCGTTTGGTTCGACCAGTGATGTTTTCCTCAGTCTAATTGCGGGTCTTGCGTTTGGTCTGCTTGCCGCGGTATGGATGTCTGATGCGGAGAACGTTCTTCTTAACGGCGTTGGCATGAGCGGAGTATTGGCATTGCTTGCCTCTGCTTTCGGGTACGACGGTAGTCAGTTGATTTTGGTCGTGTTGATCCCTGCATTCGGTTTTGCGATTGCTGCTTTATATCCTTCGCGTGCTGCATCTACTGTTGCAACGGGTCTGCTCACATTTGCAGGCTTGGCATTCTTCGACCCAACCGAACTCACCATTGTGCTCGGTGATATTGCCGGGCTTGCAACGAAAGCCGTGGGCATTGCCTTGCTCATCGGTTGGGGTGTTAGCGTTGTGGTGTTGATAATGCGTCAGGTAATGGGAGCAGGCTCCGGGTCCGGTGCGAAGCGGGCGGCGGGATGGGTGGGCACTGTTGCAGTGTGGGGCATGGTCATCGCCGCTTTCTTCATCTGGGGCAACCCCGGCAACTATGGAGATCGTCTCTTCGTCATTCTCAAAGACCAGGCGGATATTTCGGATGTAGCATCCATCAAAGATCGCGATGAACGTTTGACCGAAGCCTATACGCGACTCACTGAACATGCGAATAATACACAGGCGGACTTGCGCGAGACATTCGATACGTTTGGCATTGCGTACACGCCATATTATTTGGAGAATGCGATGGAGGTGCAAGGTGGGACTCTCGTGCGCCTGTTCTTGATGACCCGCCCCGAAGTGGACCGCGTCATTCCCAGCCCGCGCCTGCGTGCCGCTCCCGAAGATTCGCCTGCGCCGGGTTTTGAGTCTGCGCCGCCAGATGATTACATCGGTTGGAACATTCAACTCATCGGTGCAGATAGAGTGTGGGAAGAGTTTGGCGTACGTGGTGATGGTATTGTGGTAGGGCAATCGGATTCAGGTGTGGATGGGAATCATCCTCTGCTTGAAAAACAATATCGCGGGTACAACGGCAGCGACGATTACAACTGGTTCGACCCGTGGGACGGCACATCTTCGCCGAACGATGAAGGTGGTCATGGCACACATACGATGGGATCTATTTTGGGAAGTAATGGTATTGGTGTGGCACCCGAATCGCAATGGATCGGTTGTGTGAACCTTGACCGTAATCTTGCCAACCCAGCCTTGTATTTGGATTGTATGCAGTTCATGCTTGCTCCGTTCCCCATCGGTGGTGATCCATTCGTGGATGGTGACCCAACTCAAGCCGCGCATGTGATGAACAACTCATGGGGCTGCCCAGATATTGAAGGTTGTGACCCAAATGCATTGTTGGTCGCAGCCGATAATTTGCGCCATGCAGGTATCTTTGTGGTGGTTTCCACCGGCAACGATGGACCCAACTGCGAGACAGTTGAATCGCCCTTATCTTTGTATGACTCGGTCTTCTCCGTCGGTGCTGTTGACCAGTTTGGCAATCTTGCTGATTTCAGCAGCCGCGGACCTGTGACCGTGGATGGTTCCGGTCGTATCAAGCCAGATATTGTTGCACCGGGTGTGGATGTTTTTTCGTCTTTGCCTGATAATTCCTATGGCTCAAATAGCGGCACGTCGATGGCGGGTCCGCATGTGGCTGGGGTGGTGGCGTTGATCTGGTCTGCTCAGCCCGAATTGATCGGCGACATCGATGCGACGGAATCCTTGATCATCACAACTGCTCAACCTTACACAGGAACTACTTCCCTTGGGTGTTTCACTGGTGACCGTCCCAGCAATGCCTATGGATTTGGTGTTGTGAATGTGTATGAAGCTGTGAAAGAAGCTTTGAATAAATAACTTGATTTATCAAAAAAGACGCAGAGAAACTTGCTCTCTGCGTCTTTTTGACTCTGTGGCAAAATTGGCGCATTGTACGTATCTCCCTCGCCAAAGGATGAGTTCATGAAACATGGTACCAAGATCGTCATAGGGGTGGTTGTTGGAATTCTCGCTCTCGCTATCTCAGGTTTATTATGGAAGACCCGTCAGGAGGCATATAGCCTTTTGCATGCTCCCATGGCAACTCGCAACCTGCCTGATGAAACTCCTAATGATTTCGGGATGGAATATGAAGATGTCACCGTCACCAATCCTGACGGCATGACATTGGCTGGTTGGTTCATCCCCTCACAAAATGGGGCGGTTATCATTATGCAGCATGGATATAAATCCACGCGTGATGAATTGCTTAACGAAGCGCAGATGATGCAGGCGCATGGTTATGGTGTGTTGGTTACGTCTGTTCGGGCGCATGATCAAAGCGAAGGCGAACTGATCACACTAGGCTATTACGAAATGCAAGACATGGAAGCTTGGTATCAATACCTGATTTCACGTGATGATATCGACCCTGATAAGATCGGCATTATTGGCAATTCGTATGGGGGCATGTTATCCATTCAATATGCTGCACAGAATGAAAATATCAAAGCAGTGGTTGCCAACTGTGCTTTTTCTTCGATGTCTGATACGGTCTCGACCAGCGTGCGCCACTTTACCGGTCTGCCTGATTTCCCTTTCGTGCCGCTCATTGTCTTTTGGGCAGAAAATATGACCGGTATCCAAATGGAAGAGATCGACACCACACAATGGATTCCCGATATTAGTCCACGCCCGGTCTTTCTCATGCAGGGCGGCAAAGATACAGTTATCTCACCTGAAAGTGGACAGATCCTCTATGATGCCGCAAATGAACCGAAAGAACTCTGGTTCGACCCTGAACTTGGGCATGTAGGTTTCGATAAGGAACGTGCCGAAGAATATGAAGCACGGGTAAGTGCCTTCTTCGACCAGTATTTGTTGGGACAATAACTTTCATGTGGATCTACCTGATACAAGGCATTGGATTCGGCTTCGCCGCCGCCTCACAGATCGGACCGTTCCAAACGTTCCTGATTTCTCAAGCCTTAACCCGCGGCTGGAAGCGTGCCCTGCCCGGTGCCTTTGCACCTTTCTTGAGCGATGGTCCCATCATTTTGCTCAGTGTGCTGGTGCTCAGTCAGTTGCCTGATTGGGCGCAACGTATCATGTACATCGTGGGCGGACTCTTCGTCCTCTATCTCGCGTATGGCTCGTATAAGTCATGGCGCAATTTTGACGAGACGCTAGCGCATCCAGAATTATCCGGTCAGCAGACTATTTTCAAAGCGGCAATGACCAATGCTCTCAGCCCAGGCGCATATTTGTTCTGGATGTTCGTTACAGGACCGATACTTGTGCAGGGTTGGCGCGAAACACCTGTCAATGGATTGGGTCTGTTGATCGGTTTTTATTCGGCGTTTATCCTCTGCCTGATCGCGATGATCATTGTTTTTGGTGCTGCTTCTAAACTGGGTCCCAAGCTTAATCATGCCTTGCTGGGAATTTCCTGTATCGTTCTATTTGGCTTTGGCATCTATCAATTGTGGCTTGGAATATTTATCAACTAGAGGAGAGAGAAATGCGAACAGACTTGCTCATTATTGGTGCTGGACCTTTTGGTTTGTCCTTGGCAGCGTATGCCAAGCATTTGGGCTTGGACTTTCTGGTTGCGGGCAAGCCAATGGAATTTTGGAAGAAGAACATGCCAGAAGGAATGTATCTGCGTTCGGCGTCTGATTGGTCGCTGGATCCAACAGGTCGTTTCTCCATCATGAATTATATTGAGACATTGAGGAAGACAACCAAAGATGTTGAGCCGCTCTCACTTGAGTTTTATTTGAAGTACGCTCAATGGTTTCAGGATGGTTCTGGCATTCAGACCATCTCAGAATATGTCACACGCTTGGACCAGAACGAAGATGGCTTCCTTGCAACCCTGGAAAATGGTAATACCGTTCAAGCGAAGAATGTTGCTGTTGCGATCGGTATGGGATATTTCAAGAATCATCCCTCTGCTTTAACCGATCTCTTACCCGCGGGTAGATATGAACATACTTGTGATGCCGTGCAACTTTCAGAACGCAAAGGGAAGCGGATACTCATCCTTGGCGGCAGGCAGAGCGCTTTTGAATGGGCGGCGCTGCTCAATGACGGCGGTGCGGCGGAGGTGCATGTGGTACATCGCCATGAGGCGCCAAAGTTTGCCGAAGCGGATTGGAGCTGGGTGCCGCCTCTGGTGGATGGCATGGTGACGAACCCTGCCTGGTTCCGCGGATTACCGCAGGAAGAAAAAGATGACATCGTCAAACGCATGTGGGGAGAGGGGCGCTTGAAGGTGGAACCGTGGCTGGAGAAACGGGTGATGAAGCCGAACACGAGCATCCATCAGAAAGCCAGTTTGGTCGCTTGCGTTGAGCGTAGTGATGGTGCGTTGGATGTGAAGCTCGATAACGGCGATGCTTTTGTGGTGGATGATGTTATCCTTGCCACAGGGTATAAAGTGGAGCTAGACCGATTGCCCTTCTTGAAAAATGGTAATGTCTTCGATAAGATCGAAGTGAAGAATGGTTTCCCTGTTCTCGACCCGCATTTCCAAACCACCGCCAATGGACTGTACTTCACCAGCATGCCCGCCGGGCAGGATTTTGGTCCGTTCTTCGGGTTCACGGTCTCGGTGCGAACCTCTGCGAAGATCATTGGGAATGCCTTGGTTTCATCATAGGAGAGAAAATGAACATCGTCCTTGTGCATGTACACGTCAAGCCGGAGTTTGTGGATGCTTTCAAGCAAGCGTCGCTTGAAAACGCATCGAACAGTGTGAAAGAGGAGGGAATTGCGCGCTTCGATGTCATTCAGCAAGTAGATGACCCGACACGCTTCATCCTCGTGGAAGTGTATAAAACAGCTGAAGCTCAGTCCGCGCATAAGGAGACGGCGCATTATCTCAAATGGCGTGACACTGTCGCGGATATGATGGCAGAGCCAAGGCAGGGTGTGAAATATAGCAATGTCTTTCCTGAAGATTCAGGTTGGTAATGACATCATTTGAATTCGCAACAGCAAATCGAATCATCTTCGGCGCGGGGAAACTCTCTGGGTTGGGTGACCAACTCAAAGGGAGTGTGAAGCGTCTGTTATTGGTGCGGGGCAGATCATCAGATGCGATTTCGCGGGTGAGGGAGATTCTGTCTGCACAGGGAATCCTATTCAATGAATTTGAAGTCCACGGTGAACCGACTGTCGCGATGGTGCGTGAAGGCGTGACATTTGCCGAGGGCTGTGATGCGGTGATCGGTTTGGGCGGCGGCAGTGTAATGGACGCGGGTAAGGCGATCGCGGCGCTGGCGACAAACCAACAGGATGTGATGGATTATCTTGAGGTGGTGGGCAAGGGGCAGTCGGTAACCGAGAAGCCGTTGATGTATGTTGCCATCCCAACCACGGCGGGGACAGGCGCAGAGGTGACGCGCAATGCGGTACTGGATGTGCCGGAGCATGGTGTGAAGGTCAGTTTACGCAGCCCGATGATGCTGCCCAGCCTTGCGATCGTTGACCCTGAGTTGACGTATTCATTACCGCCTGAGATTACCGCCGCCTCTGGTTTAGATGCGCTGACGCAGTTGATCGAGCCATTCGTTTCGGCGAAGGCAAACCCGATGACCGATGCGATTTGTCGCGAAGGAATGACGCATGCAGCGAAGTCTTTGCGCCGTTCCTATCACAACAGCGCGGATCAAGAAGCACGTGAAGGCATGACATTGGCGAGTCTGTTTGGCGGGTTGGCGTTGGCAAATGCCGCGCTGGGAGCTGTGCATGGATTTGCTGGTCCGCTAGGCGGGATGTTGCACGCGCCGCACGGACCGATCTGTGCAAAATTATTGCCGTTGGTGATGGAAGCAAATATCAAAACTATGCAATCAGAGAATCATGCCGGGCTTGCTCGATATGAAGAAGTGGCTCGAATAGTTACAGGAAATCAAACTGCAACGGTGGATGATGGCGTTAAGTGGGTAAGTGATCTGGTGAGCGAGTTGAAGATACCATCGCTTTCATCACACGGCATGACGGAAACACATATCCCCGAAGCGGTGCAGAAGACCTTGAATGCCAGTAGCTACAAAGGAAATCCACTTCCGCTGAACGAACAGATATTATCTGAGATACTTACAAAAGCACTATAAGAAAACATAATTACCCCCGAATTTAATTTGGGACGCGGACGAGCAAGGATTTACGCGGAAAAGGATTAAATAAATCCGCGTATTCAGCGCCAATCCGCGCCCCATTTGCTCTTAAAAACAAACTCACCCACGAAACAATAATTTCGGGGTGAGTCATGTCTACTCACTATCCACTATTTACTTCTTAAACTTCTTACTCACTTCCATCACCACGAACACGATCACACCGGTTGCTGCTGCAATGGACAGGTCACACAAGCTGAGAGGAATGACCTCGAAGAAATTCGCCAGCGCGGGGATGTAAAGGACTGCCATCTGTAAGGCAAAGACCAGCAACGCCATGCCCGCCAGAACGGGATTGGTCATTACGCCGATCTTGAAAAGCGAGTCTTTATCAGAGCGGGATGCCAGCGCCTGGAAGATCTGCATGAACGCCAACGAGGTAAAGATCATTGTCTGCCATTCGGGGCGGTCGGTGAAGTAATACCAGGAGCCAAGCCCAAGTGCGAGTGCGCCTATCATCACGCCCACCCAGATGGTCTGTGCACCTGCACCGCGTGAGAACACGCCTTCGGTGGGTGAGTAGGGCTTGCGCTTCATCGTATCCTTTTCAGGATTCTCCACACCCATGCCCAAACCAAGCAGACCATCCGTCAACAGGTTGAGCCACAGCAACTGCAAAGGCAGCAGGGGCAACGGCTTGCCGAGGAAGGGAGCGAGCAACATCACCAACACTTTACCGATGTTGCCTGCCACACTGAAACGCACGAACTTGCGGATGTTATCGTAAATGGTGCGACCTTCTTTTACTGCAGCTACGATGGTCGCAAAGTTGTCGTCGAGCAAGACGAGGTCAGAGGCTTCTTTCGAAACATCTGTGCCGGTGATGCCCATTGCCACGCCAATGTCCGCTTTGCGGAGGGCAGGGGCGTCGTTCACACCGTCACCTGTCATGGCAGCAACATGACCCTTTTCCTGCAATGCCTGCACGATGCGGAGTTTATGTTCGGGGGCGACGCGGGCAAAGACGTTCACATCGTCGAGCATGGACTTTAATTCATCCATGGTGATCTTTTCAAGTTCAACACCCGTCAATACACGTCCGTTCTCGGTGATGCCCAACTGCCGTGCGATCTCCATTGCCGTCAGGGGATGGTCACCGGTGATCATGATGGGACGAATACCTGCAGCTTTGGCAATAGCCACTGCGTCTTTCACTTCGTTGCGCGGCGGGTCTATCATGCCGAATAGACCCACTAATGTGATGTTCTGTTCCAGGTCGGTCTGAATGATCTCAGGGATGGTATTGATCAATCGGAAGCCAACACCGAGGACGCGCATGCCTTTCTTGGCAAGCCGTTCATTTGCCGCCTCGATTTTGGACCTCCACTCATCATCCAGCGGCACAGACTTTCCATCCGCCCAAACATGACTTGTGATGTCAAGCAGACCATCCACACCGCCTTTGGTGAAGGCGATGTAACGCTTATCGCCGATCTCCAAACCAGACAGTACGGTCGGGTCGTATTGACCGAGATGATGCACAGTTGTCATGCGTTTACGTTCAGAGTCGAAGGGTAATTCTGCTGCACGCGGGAAAGATGAATCAAGGGATGATTTCCAATAGCCCATTTTGGCAGCGGCAACTACAAGCGCGCCTTCGGTCGGGTCGCCCATGGTGTGGAAGCGATCATCGCCTTCATCCACTAATTTTGCATCATTGCACAAGGCGCCGCCGATCGCTGCCAGCGAGAGTGAAGATTGGACAGGTGAACCAAGCCCACGAGTGGCATGAAGCGAACCGTCACGGGCAACATCGCCGGTCAGGTCGATGGCGTGTTCCGCCACGTCCAGCACAACGACGGTCATACGGTTCTCGGTCAAAGTACCGGTCTTGTCGGAGCAAATGACCGTAACAGAGCCAAGCGTTTCAACAGCGGGAAGTTTGCGGATCAGCGCCTGGCGGTTCAACATGCGCTGAGCTCCAAGTGCCAGGGTGATGGTCACCACGGCAGGCAGACCTTCGGGCACAATGGCGACAGCAACACTCACAGCCGTGAGCAGCATATGACGGATCTCATCACCGCGGATGATGCCGAGAATGAAGATGAGCACCGCGATGCCTACACCGATGAGCGCAAGGGTTTTACCAAGTGAATCGAGGCGGCGCTGCAATGGAGTTTGCTCCTGCTTTACTGCCTGGATCATGTCTGCGATCTTGCCGAGTTCGGTGTTCATGCCGGTGGAAACCACAAGCGCGAGACCGCGTCCCTGCGTGATGATAGTTCCCATGTACGCCATGTTGCGGCGGTCACCGAGCGGAAGGTCTTCATTTGAAAGAGCTGCAACGTGTTTTTCAATGGCTTCAGATTCACCAGTTAGCGCAGCTTCTTGAATTCTTAGATTGACAGCTTCGAGCAAACGCAGGTCAGCAGGGATGACGTTGCCGGTTTCAAGCTGGATGATATCGCCAGGCACAAGTTCACGAGCCGAAATCTCTTGCATTTTGCCATCGCGTACGATACGCACATTTGGCACCGACATTTTCTTGAGCGCGGCGATCGCTTGCTCGGCTCGGTATTCCTGAATAAAGCCAAGCAAAGCATACAACGCCACAATGGAGAGAATGGCGATGGTGTTTTTGGTATCGCCAAGCAATCCCGCCACCACTGCCGCCGCAACCAGGATGAGTACCATCGTTGCGGTGACTTGTTCCCATAGTATCTGTAATGGAGTACGCCCGCCGCGTTCCACGAGTTCATTCACCCCGTGTTTTTTCTTGCTTTCCTCAACCTGAACGGAAGTTAGACCCGTCTCGGAAGAGGAATTTAGTTCGGTCAGAGCTGTATTGGTTTCAATTGTGTGCCAGTTCATATTTTTTTCCATGTTCCTGATAAGTGTAATCCATTTTGATTTATTCAACCTGAGATATCACTTGAAGATGGTTTAACCCTTTTTGCAAACAAAAAAGACCATCGTCAAAGATGTTGACGATGGTCTTGCCTTTACAGAACAGCCGGTGACGTCTTGCGCCACGTATTGACGGCTGAGCTACCCAAATTTTGGGCGGCTACTCCCCATCGGAGTTTTACCTAGTATATGGAAAAAGGGATATTTGTGGTTAAGAAACCTCTAATTTGAGCTTGCAGGGACAATCATGAAACCGAAATCATCTGTGCACTGCGCAAAGCTGTGCGGATCATCAAATATTCGGTGATATTTTCAGCCGTGATAATGCCAACCAATTGCCCGGCATGGGTAACAGGCAAGGTCGGAAAGCCCGACTCCTGGATTCTCGTCAGCGCAACTTCCACCATATCGTAGGAATCCACTTCGGGTGGGGCACTGCGCATCACAGCTGAGATGGCGATGTTCTGTCCATGCTGGGTGAGGGCGGCGAGGAAGTCGTCGCGCGTCACCACCCCTACGATGCGTTCGTTATCGTCGATCACGGGGAAGTCATGTTGTGAGCCTGCCAGGATCAACTGTGCCATGCGTGAAAGCGGTTCACGCGGTGAGAGGCTTTTGTAATCGGTCAGCATGGCACGTCCAACTGGTATGCCGCCAATGACGTTCTTCATCTGTACTGCACTGGCTTCCTGTGAAGCGCCGATCCAAATGAAGAAGGCTATGAATAATAAACTTGCGTTGCCAAATAGACCGACCAACCCGAATATCAACGCTAAGCCCTGCCCAATACTCGCCGCGATCTGCGTGGCACGGACGTAATCCATGCGCATGGCGAGCAAAGCACGCAGCACACGACCACCGTCCATGGGGAAGGCAGGTATGAGGTTGAACAGCACTAGCGAAACATTTACGACCATCACGCGCTCAAGGAAACTTCCAGAAGCCACCCCAAGCTCGGTCAGCGGTACCAGGTTCCCGGTCAGGAAAAGAACCGCGAAAAGTATGGCGGCAATCACGACGTTAACCGCAGGTCCCATCAATGCCACCCACAATTCTTCAATCGGCTTTTCCGGCATTCGTTCCAAGCGCGCCACGCCGCCAATGGGGTAGAGCGTGATATCGCGTGTTTTGATTCCGTATTTGCGGGCTGTGAGTGCGTGTCCATACTCATGCAAGAGCACACATAAAAAGAGGACGAGGATGAACCCAATGCCACTCAATACATCTGACCAGCTGTTATTTTCCAACCAATGACTATACCCAACCCACCCGATCAAAAGTAAAAAGGTGGCATGGATGTAGACATCAATTCCTGCAAATGTTCCAAACTTCCATTGCCATTTCATAGTTTTCTCCTTGTACGTTGACGGGATTGTACAAGGAATATGTTAGAAAAATGTTATAAAAATTCTCTCAAGAACTATCAGGATGAAAACCCCGCCTCAGACTCCGCACATACTTGCTCTGGCTCTTGATATTGAGCCAACGCCGAAAAAAATCGCCCATCACTGATGGGCGATTTCCCTATTTTCTATTCACTATACCCCCTTTTTTGCACTTTTACTTCACCATCCCCATGGCTTTTCCAGCCTGGTAGATCACATCCATGGCGTGTTCAATATCTGCGGGTTCGTGCGCCGCGGTAACGGTGGCACGCAAGCGTGACATACCCTCTTGCACCGCAGGGGAGACCACCGGCAATACGAATACATCCTGCTCCTGGCAGCGTTTGGTCAGTTCCATGGCTTTTTCATCGGTGCCGCATAGCACAGGGACGATGGCGGTTTCAGTGAGCAAGGTATCAAAGCCCATGCCTTTCAAGCCGCCGATGAATTGCTGGGTGTTGGCATTCAAGCGGTCGAGGCGTTCAGGTTCATCAAGGATGACCTTGAAGGCTTCGTTCGCTGCCGCGGCCTGAGCAGGCGGAAGCGCCGCAGAGAAGATGTAAGCACGGCTGCCATGGCGCAGGAAGTCGATCAGTTCTTTTTTACCTGCCACATATCCACCGACCGAAGGAATGGTCTTGCTGAGCGTTCCCATTTTGATGTCGATCACATCGCCCATGCCAAAGTGTTCTTCGATGCCGGTGCCTTTTTTGCCGAGGACACCCACAGAGTGTGCTTCGTCGATCATCAGCCAGGCGTTGTATTTTTTGCTGAGTTCCACGATCTTGGGCAGGTCAATGATGTCGCCGTCCATGCTGAAGACCGAGTCTGCAATGACAAGCTTGGCAACATCGGCTGGCGCGTTCTTCAGCAAACCTTCGAGATGCTCCATGTCGTTGTGTCGGAAGCGGCGGAATTCTGCGCCCGACATCAAACAACCGTCTACAATGGAAGCGTGGTTGATCTTATCGGAGAAGACGTAATCGCCGCGTCCCATCAGGGAAGAGATCACGGTCAGGTTGGTAACATAGCCAGAGGTATAGGTGATGGCAGCTTCGGCATGCTTAAAGTTCGAAATAGTCTCTTCGAGTTCGTTGTGAATGGTAAGGGTTCCAGCGAGGGTACGAACGCCGTTTGTGCCGGTACCGTATTTGTCCACGGCGCGTTTGGCGGCTTCGTTAATGCGTGGGTGACCGACCAAACCCAGGTAGGAGTAAGAGGCGTACATGCCCATCACACGTCCGCGGACGCGTACTTTGGCGCCGGGAAGCATTTCTTCCACGGCTTGGTTGTAAAAATAATAACTGTGTTCCTTCATCGTATCCACACGCTGTTTGAGCGCGGCAATACGCCGGGTGCTGTTGTTGTCTATGCTGTGAAAATCCATTGAGTTCCTCCGAAAGGGAATGGCGCAAGTTTAGCCGAGGGGGTGTTTTCTGTCTAGCTTAAAAGTGACAATAGAAAATCTTAATAGGTTTTCACGCCTAGATTATTATCTGAATATATTTCGTGTACAAGCATAATATAACATGTCGTCAGGTAGTTTGCTTCCTGCACCGTCCTTGATGCAG
>JBEBCV010000035.1:0-4918 GCA_041157505.1 Chloroflexota bacterium
AAAACAGTAAGGCGTTTCAGGGGAAGAACTCCGAGGTGTTTATATCATGATAGACGATGGACCACAGACAATCGTCCATGGTCCATCGTCTATGGTCTCATTTCAACATTGGCATTTTGATACCATGACGTTTCGCGGCTTCGATGGCAATATCATAACCTGCATCTGCGTGTCTCACTACGCCCATGCCTGGGTCGGTGGTAAGGACACGTTCCAAGCGCGCTGCGGCTTCGGGTGTTCCGTCTGCGACGATGACCTGACCCGCGTGTTGAGAATATCCCATACCAACTCCGCCGCCATGATGGAACGACACCCAGGTCGCGCCGCCAACAGCGTTGATCATGGCGTTGAGGATCGCCCAGTCTGAAATGGCGTCTGAGCCGTCTTTCATCGCTTCGGTCTCGCGGTTGGGTGAAGCGACCGAACCCGAATCCAAATGGTCACGTCCGATGACGATGGGGGCTTTTACTTTTCCGCTGGCGACGAGTTCGTTGAACATCAAACCAGCTTTCACACGTTCCCCGTACCCGAGCCAGCAAATGCGCGAGGGCAAGCCTTGGAACGGCACTTTCTCTATTGCCATCTTTAACCAGCGATGCAAGTGCTCATCTTCAGGGAAGAGTTCCATGATGGCTTTGTCGGTGGTGTAAATATCTTCTTTATCGCCAGAGAGTGCCACCCATCTGAATGGTCCTTTGCCTTCGCAGAACAGCGGGCGGATGTAAGCAGGTACAAAGCCGGGAAATTCAAAGGCATCGGTCACGCCGTTGTTGTAGGCTTGTTGGCGCAGGTTGTTGCCATAATCAAACACTTCTGCACCGGCGCGTTGAAAGGCAAGCATGGCGCGCACGTGTGTGGACATGGAGTCCATTGCCATTTTCTTATATTTTTCAGGATCATCCACCCGCAGTTGATTCGCGGCTGTGATGCTCAATCCCGAAGGGACGTAAAACAACGCCTCATGCGCCGACGTTTGGTCTGTTACTACATCCGGAATGATTCCACGCTGTGAGAGTTCGTCGTACACATCGGCGGCGTTTCCGATCAGCCCAATAGACTTCGGGGTTTTGTTCTTGACGTTCTCTTCGACCAAGGTCATGGCTTCTTCGAGGTTATCCACGACCATGTCCACGTAGCCAATGGCGCGGCGGCGTTCGGCGCGTTCAGGGTCCACTTCGACGATGAGACCCACACCTTCATTCATGGTGATGGAAAGCGGTTGAGCACCACCCATGCCCCCGAGCCCTGCGGTGAGAACAAACTTGCCTTTCAAGGAACCCCAACCTTTGAGTTTGGCAAGCGCGCCAAAGGTTTCGTATGTCCCTTGCAAGATGCCCTGCGTGCCAATGTAGATCCACGAACCGGCGGTCATCTGCCCATACATGATGAGTCCTTTTTTGGCGAGCTCATCGAAGTATTCCCAGGTTGCCCAGTGCGGCACGATATTGGAGTTGGCGATCAGCACCTTGGGAGCATCTTTATGTGATCTGAACACCACTACAGGCTTGCCTGATTGAACAAGCAAGGTCTCATCTTCTTCAAGATTCTTCAATGATTCCAGGATCGCATCAAAGGCTTCCCATGAACGGGCGGCTTTGCCGCGTCCACCGTAGACGACGAGGTCTTCAGGCTTTTCCGCCACTTCCGGGTCGAGGTTGTTTTGGATCATACGGTATGCGGCTTCGCTGAGCCAATTCTTGCAGGTGAGCTGTGTGCCGCGCGGCGCGCGGATAACACGGGGTGTGGACATGAATGTCTCCTTTTATTCCAAAACAATGAAGGATTGAAGGAACTCGTCGAAGGATGGTTCCACAGTGCTTTGCCATTTTTCAGTGGTCGAAAGTGTAACGATCAACGTACCAGTGGGCAGGTCAAAGAATGCCAGCTTTTGGAAGATGGTGACTTGGACACCTTCCTGGGTGAAAGCGGGCGTTGTGGCTGTGATGATGCCGTAAGCTACTTCATTCTTGGTGGTCTTTAGTTCGGTACTCTTCACTTCGGCATCTTTTAAAGAAGTGGGTAGAGTGGCTGCAAGTCCCTTAAGGTCAACATCGTCGAGCAGGGATACTTCCATTTGTTGATCCCATACGAGATTGACGTTGGTCACAAAGCCGCCATCAATATGTTCGGGGGCAACGTCCAGCATGAAGAGACGGAAAACGTTTGGGTCTTGATTCTTAATGGTGGTGAGTGAACGTTGAATGGCAGGGTCTGAAGCTTCAGGTGAAACGAGCGCTATGTCGTACTCAGGTGCATTGATTCGCACAACCATCCATTGCATGGGAACGGTCATTTGATATTTGCCGTTCAGATCAACGAAAGAACTGCTGCCATCTGTGTTCTTATCCAACACGCTTTCAGCAGATTGGGTGGGGACGGCAACAACGGGTGTATTAGTAAGGGTGGGAACGGGAGTGGCAGAAGGAACTTCGGTGGCAGTCGGGACGGCTTGTTGGGTAAGTGCCAGGGCAGCGGAAACAGTTTCAGCGACCATGCGTTCAAGTCGTGTATCAGGTGTCGGCGGTATCGAAGAGGCGGGTTGTAATCCCGGTACTACACATGCCAAAGCGGTCATCCCAAGTATGATCGCTGTCAAAACTCCACGGTGTTGTTTCATGTTTTTATCCTTGCAAATGGAATAAAAAAGCCTCCCGGCTATTATAGCCGAGAGGCTTTGATTTCCTTGATATTACGCCGCGGTCTGACCTTTGGCGATCATATCTGCAAAGTTGGTGCCTTTCAATCGCCCCACCAATTGTTCCTGTGCTTCGCACCATACCGGGCGCAGCGGACAATTATCATCGAAGGAGCAGGTTCCAGTATCGCCTACACATTCGTTGAGCTGAATGGGACCATCGATGGCTTCAATGACTTCCAGCAGGGTGATTTCTTTCGGCTCACGGGCAAGCGTCACGCCGCCGCGGGCTCCGCGGGAGGTGTGCAATAACCCAGCGATCGAAAGTTGGGAGATGATCTTCGCAAGGAAGGAAGGTGGAATTTTTTGCTCTTCAGCGATCACACTTGTTGCAGTGCGGGTATCGCCATTGCGTGCAAGGTGAAGAACAGCGCGTACAGCATAATCGGCTTGACGGGTTATTTGCATGAGGACCTCACTTAATATAGGTAAAACTTACCCACAATCACGATTTTATTGTGAATACTGTTACAAGGCAAGTGATAGAGGTCACAGATGGATTATGACCTTACGCGCTGAATAATTTGACCTAAAAAAGGACAGACAGGTCATGAAAACCTGTCTGTCCTCAAATTTATTTTGCGAGGGTCAGATTTCCAGCACCCATCTCGATGACAAAGGTCAAAGTGGGACCTTCGCCCTTCTGGACATAATCGCTCCCGCTTCTTTCCCAGCTGGAACCTGCATTCACATTCGAGAGCCCGCCCTGCACTGTGACCACGGCATCTACCCCTTCGGGTACGATGATAATGAAGTTGCTCAACCCGGTCTCGATCTTGACCGAGGCATCGCGCTGCAGTTCGCCCGAAAAATCAAGGGTGTAATCACCCGCGCCGGAGGAAAAATCGAACAGACTGAAGTTGGCGTTCGCCAACCCGGTGATCTTCACATCAGATGCGCCGGTATTGTACGTGAAGGTGCTCATCTCAACCGGGTTCAACTTGGAAAATGAGATTTCCACGTTCGAAGCTCCATCTTTGATATCAAGCCGGGTGAGTGCGAGTCCGCCCAATTCAAACTCGCCTTCGTAAGCGCCTGATTCGAGGGACAAGTTCATGGGTTGGTCGCCGAGTTCCAGATCCCATTCATTCTTAATGTTATTGAGATTTGGGAAGATATTGACATTCCCATCCCCAACGCGGACTTCGACATCACTGCCATCTGTGTTGATTTCGGGTTTAAGTTCATCATAGTTATAGGTGGCTGTGCCATCTACAAGCAGGGCTGCACCAGGGTTGAGGTTCAATTTTCCTGCGCCAAAGCGGAGTTTCAAGTTGATCTCATCCGCATCTGGATATTCGACCTTGATATCTTCTGTCACTTCGGGTTGAGGGGTGGGTGGTTCAGGGGCGCTAATTCCGCACGCGAGAGCTGTCAGTGCGAGAATTGCGATAAAGGGTATGAGTTTGCGGTACATAAGAAAAACCTCCTCAGGTTAATGCCTAAGGAGGTATACGGGGAAAAGTGGGGTGAGGTTGCGGGGAAAGAGTAAAAGTTCGAAAATCGAAGGTCAGAGGGTGACTTTTGATCTTTGACTTTCGACAGTTTTTAAGTTGGCTAAGATTTTACGCGTAGACTCCGCTACTTCTTCTATCGCCTTGTTGAATGCCTCTTCATTGGCTTTAGATGGTTTGCGGTATCCGCTCACTTTGCGGACGTATTGCAGGGCGGCTTCGTAAATCTCCTGCTCAGTGACCGGGTGGTCCATATTTCTAAGGGGTTTGATACTTCGGCACATACTACCTCCAAGGTTTAGCCATAACTTTCGATGTATTCTAAATCTTTAGGACGAAACTTTGTAAAGACATGTTTTGCTTCAGCTTCCAGAACTCCGCCATGATACGACTTGATGTGACGGCGGATATAGGAATTATTTTCTACACTGAATTTTGATTGAACGTTATTGTCCTGAATGGCAAAGATAATATGGGGAATATCTGCCATCACAATCGCACCCAAACACATGGGACATGGTTCTACCGACGTGAACAGAATTGCACGGTGGTAGTCTGTCCAAAGGACTTCACCTGCTGCAAGCAATGCGTTCAATTCCGCATGGCGGATCTGGCTTTTATATTCGTGATGCCGTGCCCTTCCACGAGAAATGATCGTTCCATCCAAAACAATGACCGAGCCAATAGGCAGTTCTCCAACTTCACCCGCTGCCTCAGCTTCGGCGATTGCTTCGCGCATGAAATACTCAAGGTCAAGGTTTTGTAATTC
>JBEBCV010000036.1:0-13444 GCA_041157505.1 Chloroflexota bacterium
TAGGAAAAATGTTAGCAATGTTGACGATGGACGATTGACCATTGAAAGTGTTTGTCCATCGTCTGTCGTCTATGGTCTATTCTCAATGGTCTGGTTCAAGCACTGTGACGTTCTGCCCAGCGCATTTCTCGTACAGGTCGCTGCGACGTTTCCGCCATGCATCAAGTCCGCCGCGTAGGTTGGTGATGCGTTTGAAGCCTTTTGCTTTCAAATAATACGAGATCATCACTGAAAGTCCGCCGCCCGGGCAATAGACAAGAATCTGCTTGTCACGAGGGAGTTGTTTTAAGTATTGTTCCACATGCAAGGGGTTGACCTCATGTGCATTCGGAATCCCCTTGTGTCGCTTTCGGTCATCTGGTGGACGCACATCGAGGACAAAGGTGTCGTTGTTAAACAGGATCGTCTCATTCAGTTGAGCAGGCGCAAGCATATTCACGTACGAAATTCGACCTTCAAGATAGTCACGAACAACCCTTGCCGTATATCGAATGTCCTGTAATGAGGTATCGTGTCCAAGGCTGATGCGGATCGTCTCTCGCGCGGCTTGGTCAGATAACCCGATCGCTTTCAAAACGTGCGAAGGCGTATCTTCGCCCGTGCTGCATGCCGACCCAGCAGAGACGGCGATCCCGCGATAATCCAACATACCCATCAGGCTTGCATTTTCCACACGAGGGAAGGTAATACTAAGTGTGTTCGGCAAACATTCTGAATCGTTCACCGGCGAATTGACAACACAATCAGGCTTGATTGCTTTGAAGTGTTGAATTAACTGCCCTTTCAATGCACGGATTTTCTCGGCATGGGCGAGAAGGTTGTCCACTTGCTGGCATGCTGCGCCAAAGCCGACAATGTTGTGAATACTTTCTGTCCCGGCTCGCAATCCGCTTTCTTGATGTCCGCCATGCAGGAAGGGAGTAAAGTGGCTGCCCTCTTTGACGTATAACGCCCCGACTCCTTTCGGACCGTAAAGCTTGTGTGCTGAGAACGAGGCATGGACGTCGATCGGTGTCTTACCCAAGGCTTGAACGCAATCGGTCAGTACCAATGCTCCTTGCGCCTTCGCGATCTTTGTCACTGCTTTGATATCTTGAATGACACCGGTCTCATTATTTGCAAAGATGCAGCAGACTAAAAACGTATCTTCATCTAGTAGTTTTTCGAGTTCGGCGAGTTGTACCCGCCCTTTATTGTCTACCGGACAAATTTCCACGACCACGCCCTGAGTTTCCAAATATGCTAAAGTATTCATCACAGAAGGATGTTCGATCGGCGTGGAAATGATCTTTTTCTTTTTCGGGTAAAAATGCTCAGTAACCGATTTGAGCACAGCGTTATTAGACTCAGTTGCACAAGCCGTAAAGATCACCTCAGCTGACTTGGCATGTATGGCATTTGCCACATGTTCCCGGGCTTCTTCCAACAAACTTGCTGATTTTCTTCCCATACCATAGAACGACGATGGATTCCCATAGTGGTACTTCAGTGCTTCTCCCATTTTGTGGCGGACATGGTCGCTGACGGGCGTGGTCGCATTATGGTCGAGATAGACTTGTCGATTAAAGCGGATGAGATATTTTATAAATTCAAAATATTTGATTTCCATTGAAGCTCCTGCGCAAAGATGTTTCGTGACATACTCTCAATATACGATGGAATTGTTGGAAAAGTAGTGTTTATCTAACTTTGAGAACGATCTTCCCGCGGGCATGCCCCGTCCCCAAGTGTTTCATGGCATCCACCACCTGCGTCAGCGGATAGACCTTCTCCACCACTGGCTTCACCTTTCCGCTTTCGACCATTTCTCGCAAAATATCCAGGTCGGGGCGGTTGAACTGGGCGATGAAGAAAGAAATTTTCTGGCTTGCACCAATGCTTGATACTTTTAAGTTGAATATTCGCGCCAGCGGACCCAGCACCTTATTCCCCTTAGGCGCACCAACGATGACAAAATTGCTGTCTGGCTTGAGTACGCGCTGAACCTCTTTCCATGTTCGGCTTCCAGCAATATCAAAAATAAGGTCGTAATGCTTGCCGGTGCGAGTGAAATCGTCTTTGGTGTAATCCACCACATGGTCAGCGCCAAGCGAGCGGACCATCTCCACATTTTTGGTGCTGGTCACGCCGGTCACTTCGGCGCCGAGAGCTTTCGCGATCTGCACCGCGAACGTACCCACACCTCCCGCCGCGCCGTTGATGAGAACTTTATCACCGGGTTTGATCTTGCCGTGATCTCTCAAACCTTGTAGCGCTGTGATGCCCGCTGTGGGAATAGCCGCCGCCTCTTCAAATGTGACGTTGGCAGGTTTGCGCACCACAGCATTCACCACGCTGACATATTCCGCATAAGCGCCGGTTCGCCCGCCATAGACTTCATCTCCAGGTATGAGGTGGGTGACCTTACTTCCTACCGCTTCGACCACTCCGGCAAAATCCGCGCCAATGCGTGAGTCCTTGGGCTTGAACAACCCGCCTTGTAAACGGGCAACGACCAGTCCGGTCATTCCATACCACTCAGCCGGGTTGACCTATGAAGCATGGATGCGAACCAAGACACCGTCTTCACTTACGGTGGGGCTTTCAATTTCTGTGATCTTCAAAACATCGGGCGAACCATAGGAATGATGTACAACGGCTTTCATAAAGTTTGTCTCTCCTTTTCTGGAAGATTGATAGAAGTCTGTTATCTATGGTCTACAATGTATCTAGTCATTATGGAGAAAATGTGGATGTCCGCGCTAGAGATTGTGGAGACTGTGGAGGTAGCGTTGGAGAAGCGTTAACGAATAGCGGACTATAGGCGATAGGTAACCAAGACATTCCATCATCCATGGGCAATCCGTCCGCCGTCCGAACTTGTAACTTTTCCTTACCTTGCGCATCTGATAAAATGCAGTCGTAATAATAAAGGATATGCCATCGTCTCAATGGTGGTTGAAATCAAATTTGAACAGGTAAACGACATGACGGACAATAGACACGTTAAAGTTTTGGTACTGGGAGCAGGTCCTGCGGGACTTTCAGCGGCGTTGTATGCTGCACGGGCAGAACTTGCCCCGGTTGTACTTACTGGTATGCAGTTGGGTGGGCAGGCAGCTTTGACCCACACCATCGAAAACTACCCCGGTTTTCCCGAAGGCGTGGGCGGACCGCAGCTTGGCGAACTCTTCCAGAAACAAGCTGAGCATTTCGGCGCGAAAGTTGAATTTGATATGGCGCACGAAGTGGACTTCTCACAACGCCCCTTCAAAGTGACTGCCGACAGCGGCGACTACTATGCCGATAGCGTCATCATCGCTACTGGAGCCAGCCCTGTTCATCTCGAAGTCCCCGGCGAATATGAAATGACCGGGCGCGGAGTTTCGTATTGTGCCACCTGTGATGGTTGGTTCTTCAAGGACAAGAAAGTTGTCATTGTAGGCGGCGGCGACAGTGCTTTTGAAGAAGGGCTCTTCATCACCCGTTATGCTTCTTCGGTCACTCTCATTCACCGCCGTGAAGAATTCCGCGCAGGCGCCATTTTGCAGAAACGCGCCAAAGAACATCCCAAGATGAACTTCATCCTCAACACGGTCGTCACCGAAGTGCTGCAGGGCGAAAAACTCACCACGCTCAAACTAAAAAATGTAAAGACAAATGAGGAAAGCACCTTCGATACCGACGGCTTGTTCATCTTCATCGGGCACACGCCAAACACCCAAATGTTCAAAGGTCAACTTGAAATGAGCGACCTCGGTTACCTCAAGGTCAATGACAAAATGGAAACCAGCATTCCCGGTGTGTTCGCGGCGGGTGAGGCAGCAGATGCCACCTTTAAGCAGGTGGTCACCTCGGCGGGCATGGGGGCTGCAGCGGCGATCCAGGCGACCCGGTATCTCGAGTCGCAGGAAACAGAATCCGTTCACAGTTAAGTAAGAAGCGGATGAAGTTCCGCCTCATGCGACGGGACAGCTGATTCCGTCTGAAGCGCAGCAACCATCCTCTGACCTTTTAGCCACTAACAGACTCGCGTAAAGTAGCGGGTCTGTTTTCTTGAGCGGTTTTGACGAAAAATGTGACATTTTGTACTTTTGGTATGGGTCACTTTCGGATAAAATTATCAAAAAATACGGCTTTTTAAGCCGATCCCATTGGAGGAACGATGAAGAAAATCTCAATTATTGGCGCGGGCAACACCGGCGCCACCGCTGCGCATTGGATCGCTGAACGTGAACTTGCTGATGTAGTTCTGCTCGATGTTGTGGAGGGAATGCCGCAAGGGAAAAGCCTCGACCTGCTCGAAGCCATGCCCATTATCGGCAAAGACGCTCATGTGGTGGGAACCAATAATTACGAAGACACCAAGAATTCAGACATCATCATCATTACCGCTGGTATCGCCCGCAAGCCTGGTATGAGCCGTGAAGATCTGCTCAAGACCAATGCTGAGATCGTGGGCAAGGCTGCCACTGAAACCTTGAAGCATTCGCCGAATGCGTTCTTCATTGTGTTGACCAACCCGCTCGATACCATGGCATACCTGACCATGAAGAAGACCGGTCTGCCTCGCGAACGAGTCATCGGTCAGGCTGGCATTCTGGACTCTGCCCGTATGCGCGCTTTCGTGGCGATGGAAGCTAATGTTTCCGTAGAGAACGTGCAGTGCTACGTGCTTGGTGGACACGGCGATGAAATGGTTCCGCTTACTCGTCACTCCAATATTGCCGGTATTCCGCTCAAGGAATATTTCCCCGCTGACAAACTCGAAGCTATCGTCAACCGCACCCGCAAGGGCGGCGGCGAGATCGTGAACTTGCTCAAGACCGGTTCCGCTTATTATGCGCCTTCTATGGCTTGTGTTCAGATGGCGGAAGCGATCTTGAAGGATAAGAAATTGATCGTCCCCTGTGCCACGCTGATGCAGGGCGAATATGGTTTGAACGACATGTACTTCGGCGTCCCCGTGATGCTTGGTGCGGGCGGTATGGAAAAGGTGATCGAATACAAGTTCGATGCCGACGAAAAGGCAATGTTCGAGAAATCGGCTGCCTCGGTCCGAGAATCTCACGACGCGCTGAAGAGCGTGGTGAGTCTGTAAACAATCTAAAGTCAAAGGTCGAAGGTCAAATGAGGCTTTCGACCTTTCTTATGAAAATTCAAAGGAGTTTGCCATGATTCTGCACGAGAAAATGTCTGCTCAATTGCCTGCGTGGCGTGAACGAATTAAGTCTTTGGCGAAGGAACACGGCGAAGTTGTCGTGGATAAAGTAACGGTGGGGCAGGTGATCGGCGGCATGCGCGATATCAAATCCCTGCTCACTGACGTCTCCTTTGTTGACCCAGCTGAAGGTATTCGCTTCCGTGGCATGTCCATCCCAGAAGTGTTGAAGGCTCTGCCCAAGGCGAAGGGCGGCAAGATGCCTTTGGTGGGCGGCTTATATTATTTACTGCTTATCGGTGAAGTACCGACCAAGGAACAAGCCCTTGAAGTGGAAGCGGAATGGGCAAAGCGCGCAAACGTGCCTGATTACGTCTTCAAAATGCTGAAGACCATGCCGAAAGAAACGCACCCGATGACGCTCCTCTCGCAGGCAGTGCTTGCTCTGCAAAACGATTCGGTCTTTGCAGCCAAATATCACAGCATGAAGAAAGACCAATACTGGGAAGCCGCGCTCGAAGACAGCCTCGACCTGACCGCGAAACTGCCAATGATTGCGGCTTATATCTACCGCATGAAGTATTTTGGTGAGACCAGCAAACCGAAATACAACTCCAAGCAAGATTATGGTTTGAACTTCTCCCGCATGATGAAGGTTTCGGATAAGAAAGGCTATGCCGACCTTGCCCGCTTGTACTTCATCCTGCACAGTGACCATGAGTCTGGAAACGTTTCGGCTCACACCATGCATTTGGTTGGGTCTGCCCTTTCTGACCCCTACCTCGCCTTCTCTGCCGCCCTCAATGGCTTGGCCGGACCGCTCCATGGGCTTGCCAATCAGGAATGCCTCGGCTGGTTGATCGAAGTAAAAGATAAATTTGGCGGCGTTCCGACCCGTGATGAACTCTATAAATTCTCTTGGGACACCCTCAATGGCGGACACGTCATCCCTGGGTATGGACATGCCGTTTTACGTGTACCTGATCCACGCTTCACCGCCCAGATGGATTTCGCCAAGAAGCGCTTCCCTGATGATGAATTGGTGCGCCTCGCTGACATGGTGTTCGATGTAGTTCCTGCAGTATTGAAGGAACAGGGCAAAGCCAAGAATCCCGCCCCGAACGTGGATGCCATTAGCGGTACGCTTCAGTATTACTATGGTGTGCGTGATTTCGACTTCTACACTGTGTTGTTTGGTGTCGGTCGCGCCCTCGGTGTCACTCCCAACTATGTGTGGATGCGTGCTCTCGGTATGCCCATCGAACGTCCCAAGTCTCTGACGACCAAGATGCTCGAAGATGTGGTCGCCAAAGCGGCTCAACCTGCGTAAGCAATACATCAAAACTCCCGATGCTGACATCGGGAGTTTTTTTATTTAATTGGTTTTGTGTATTTCTCTTGAACCAGAATTCAACCCCTTTGAATGGTGCTAAGAATCTTCCTTCACTCCAATACGGTCCAGCAGGAAGGCATAATCAAGCGCGATCTCCTTAATGTGATCGAACCGTCCGCTGGCACCTGCGTGACCTGAACTGTAGTTGACATAAAAGATCACAAGATTATTGTCCGTTTTCAACTCGCGTAACTTGGCAGTGAACTTGGCAGGTTCCCAGAACGCCACCCGTGGATCATTCAAACCTGTGGTGATGAGCAGGTTGGGGTAGTTTGTGGCGCGCAGATTATCGTATGGCGAATACGAAAGCATGTATTCAAACATCTCTTTATCTGCGGGGTTGCCCCATTGGGTGTATTCCTGGGTTGTAAGCGGAATGCTTGGGTCTTCCATGGTGGTGACCACATCCATGAAGGGGACTTTGGCAATGACTGCCTTGAACAAGTCTGGGCGCATGGTCATGCAGGCGCCCATCAACAACCCGCCTGCGGATGCGCCTTGAACGGCAAGTTTGTCTTTAGCAACATAGCCTTCGTTGATAAGATGCTCTCCGCATGCAATGAAGTCCAGAAATGTGTTGCGCTTGTTCTCCATTTTTCCCTGTTCGTACCAGGTACGCCCCATGTCATATCCGCCGCGGATGTGGGCAATGGCATACACAAACCCACGGTCAATGAGGCTGAAGCGGTTCGAGTCAAAATACGGGTCAATGGTCGCACCGTAGGAGCCGTATCCATACATCAAGGCCGGATTTGTACCGTCTTTGGATTGCATATCTTTTCGGTAGGCAATGGTCATTGGCACTTTGGTTCCATCTGCAGATGTGGCATGGACACGTTCCAATGCATATTTTTCTTTATCGAATCCGCTTGGGATCTCATCCACTTTTTTCACTTCCCACTTGCCTGTGCCCATATGAACATCGACAATGGTGAAAGGAGAGATCAGTGAAGAGTATCTTAAGCGCAGGTGTTCTGTATCAAATTGCGTGTTCCCTTCGGGGTAAACGCTGTACGATGCTTCAGGGAACTGAACATAGCGCATATTGCTTTTTCCATCCACATTGCTAATGCGAACCTGCTTCAACCCGCCCGTACGTTCATGAACGACGACAAAATTCTCGAATGTGTCCACATATTCCACCAACGTATCCTCACGGTGGGGGATGACATCCACCCAGTTCTCTTTTCCGGGAGCATCCTCTGAGACAACGCTCACCTTAAAGTTTTTTGCATTGTCATTATGGACGATAAAGAACTTCCCCTTGTGATGGGAAGCGTTGTAATCCAACCCTTCAATGCGCGGTTGGAGGATGCGCAGTTCACTGGTTGGGTCGTTCGCATCCATAAATCGGACTTCGCGTGTGTTGGTGCTCATGTGATAGGTCGTGATTAATGCGCCATCCCGGGTCTTTCCACAGAAGAGATAATACTGCTCGTCCGTTTCTTCCAGGATCATCACATCTTCTTTGGGGTCGGTCCCGATGACATGGCGGTGTAATTTATGCGGACGCAGGGTCGCATCTAATGTGATGTAAAAAATGGTCTGGTTGTCATTTGCCCAATCCACACCTACGCGTTCATAAGCGCTCCCAAGAACATTGCCAATGGTCTCAGGATAAAACTCTCCGCGCACAAGGTCTTTGATATAAAGCGTATAAACTTCGTTGCCGTCAAAGTCCACGAGATAGGCCAGCTTCGTGCCATCCGGGCTGGTCTCAAATCCGCTGATGCTGCAGAAGGTTTTCCCCTCAGCTAATTTATTTTGGTCGAGCAAAACTTCTTCAGGTGCATCCAGCGAAGCTTTTTTGCGACAGAAGATGGGATATTGCTTCCCCTGTTCATGTCTCTCGTAATGGAAGTATTCGCCTCTTTTTTCCGGGACGGTTGCATCCGTTTCCTGGACCCTTGCCTTCATCTCGGAAAAGAGCGCTTCCTGCAAGGGTTTGGTGTGATGAATGACCTCTTCAAGGTAATCGCTCTCGGCATTAAGATATTTCATCGTCTCAGGGTCGTTGCGATCACGCATCCAGTAATAGTCATCGATTCGCGTAATGCCGTGACTGGTCAACTTGTGAGAGCGTTTCGGGGCAGTAGGGGCATGCTTGGGATTATTCATGTTGTATTTTTCATCCATTCTTATTGGGTCGCGTTGATGAACTTATTGAGCGGAGGGTAAATATTTTTCCTGCAAACTTGCCATGTGATGATCTACATGACCCACAAGCATATATATCAAAGCCCGTGCGCTGATCGGGTTTCCGCTGGCGGTGCCGATCTCCATAAGGGCAGTCTCTTTTATATTTTTGATCGCCAATATATTCGCGCGACGCAGGAAGAAGAATTCCTCCAGTAAGTCGGTCATTGAAATTTCATCAGCTCCCGATTCACGGACGTAGTCTTCCTGTTCGAAGCCAGGGATTGGGGTCTTGTCTTTGCGGGAAATTCTCAGCAGCCGATAGGAAAAGACCCGTTCAACATCCGTCAGATGCGATATGACTTCTTTGATGGACCATTCCAAAGGTCCGGGTTTGAAGCGTGCTTGAGAGTCCGATAAGCCTCCCAACGCAGATCGCATCTCGTCAATTTGAAACGACAGCGCCGCATTCACGTCTCCGCGTGCAGAAGCTCGTTGGATATAATCGGCATAAAAGGGTGAATATTCTTCGGGGGATGGGGAATCGGTAAATCTCATGGGAACTTCCTTTCAGGGATTATATCGTACCGATATTTTTCAATCACTGTATAATACAGGGAATAATGAATTCTACATCAAGGCTTTATAAAGAACTGTTTCGCGATCCTTCCCCCGCAGATAGACTGAATCTCTTTCAGTCGTTGTTTGACGCTAGTGAGATCAACCCGGATCTGGCGCTTGCTTTGATCAAGATCGTCCACAAAGAGTTAAGCAAGGAACAAGTCTCTGAACAAACTGCTTACCGGCAATATGCCAAAACGATCGAAATGCTGCGATACCACAAGGCGGATATGTTGCAGCATGTTGTAAATTCCTGGAAAACAGGTAAGCCGGTTGAAGATCCGGAATGGATCCAGAACGGTAAGATCAAGTAACCATTCTATTGCATCTATTTGTGCGCCAACTCAATAAGTTCTTGAATCCGTTCAAAAGCGATGAGTGCATCTCGCTTTTGTTGGTCTCTGACCATTGGATTAAACATCGACCATCCTTCGTTATCTGAAAGCATCATGACCTTTAATAACGGAAATAAAGGGGGATTTATGAAACGCTGCATTTCATCTTCGGTCAGCGGTGATGGAGTGGGATAGTTCTTATCAACTGCCGGAGAGATGTGCAATAGGATGGTTTTTACGATAAGGCTGGCAGGTGTATCTTGCCCAAAGAGTTCATCGATCTCTGAAAGGATTCGAGGAAGTTTTTGGTTATCTGGCTTGGGTGATTCTTTTACATCTGTGGGAATGCTTGCATTGCGTGTATAGTCACTCCAGGACTGGATCAGTTCATTGTATTTGTAAGTTGTGAAAAACCCCAGGCTTGGCAGTGTGTTCGCTGCGACTACTGCTGAATTGAAGGCGTGCATGGTGTCTTTCACTTTGCGGATGTGGAACTTGTCAATGTCGTGAAAGAGAATGATCCACTTTGCGATCTGCTGTTGTTCGGGGGAAAGCGATTGAAATTCATCCAGCATGTACATGCCGAGGAAAACGCAAGTGACATGGGTTCGCGTGATGCCCTCTGAATAGGACGACATATTCTTCCAGCCAGGTGCCTTGGACTCGATCAGGTCCATCATATCCAGGGAATAAAAACGATGTGTTCTTTTGTCCAGTTCATCCCAGGAATTTAGATTTCCTGTTTTATATTCCTGAACGAGTTCATGGATGAACTCGTTCAGTTCTGGGAATGCGATATCAAAAGAGGGAAAATTTGAGAATGGCTTCATAAATAGATTATATGACTTTCGGTTTATACTCGCGTTGTTAAATCATAGATTATTTCATAAAGGATTTCAACAATGACCCTGACCATTGGCACTGCCGCTGCCAAACGCGGCGAGATCGTGTACGGCGAGTATTTTTTGGTGCAGCACCCCGTCGGCGGCGCGGAAATTTTGCCGGTCATCATTGCGCAGGGGAGTGAAGATGGACCTGTATTTTGGATCACAGCAGGAATTCATGGCATTGAACACGCAGGTATTCAAGTCATTCACAAGCTCATCACACCGGAGTTGGTCAAGCAATTGCGCGGCACGATCGTTGCCATCCCTACCTTGAACCCGGCGGGTCTGCGGACGTTGGAACGCCAAGCCTATTATCACGCCGGTGACCCGAACCGACTTTTCCCCGATGGGCGCACGCCTAAGACCGACCCCGATAAGATGCCGCCTTCGGCATTGGAGCAGGCATATGGGCGGCTGTTCGAAGAAATCAAGAAGACCGCTTCTTTTTATTTTGACCTACACACCATGGGCGGACATGCGCTTTCATTTATCTTCCGTGATCGGGTCTTGTACCGCAAAGGGGATGATGAAGCCCGCAAGCGCGCCGAGATCGTCAGCCAAAAAATGGACGATATGGCGCGGGCGTATGGTCACACCATGACGGCGGATTTTGCGCTGGGCAAATATATTGACGAGAAATTGCATCGTGCCACCACCGCTTCGGTCTCGATGCTGGCGGGAGTCCCATCTTTGACGGCGGAGTTGGGCAGCCCATACACACCATACCCGGAAGTGGTCCATGCAGCAATCTCTGGCTTGCGCAATGTGATGCGCTGGGCTGGGATGTTGGACGGCGAGATGGAGCCAATTACCGGAATCAAAGTGGTGGACCCCGGCTATGCCACCCGTCGACGCAGTGTGGCGCGGGTGACGGAGGCTTGCATGGTGCATCATCTCAAAGAGCCGGGTGATCTTGTGAAGGTCGGCGATCCGCTGGTGGAAATGCGTGATGCGTGGGGAAGGGTGTTGGGCGTGTTAACTTCGGAATATGACGGTTTTGTTATTTCGCGCCCGGCCGGAATTTTGTTTTACCCCGGCGAAGCGACGGTGCTGCTTGCCATCCCTGACGATGAACCGTTGGTGGGTGAATATCCAGAAAAGTATTTTGATTGACTAATTTCATTGTCGTCTATAGTGTCTAGAAAAATATTTTCACTCAAAAATTAAGATAAGAAGTAGTTAGTTTGCTTTTCAAGAAATCGAACAAATTATTAATTGATTCCTTAATCGGTGAGAGCATCTTTTTTTCAAATCGGGTAACTAAATATGACATTATTAGTATAAGTATTATCACTCCCCAAAAGATTATGTGTTCGTTAATTTTTGGATATATTGAATTAAAGATCATATATCCAATATTTTGGTGTAAAAGATATAAGGGATATGTAAGCGCGCCAAGAAAACTCCAATCAAATTGCCCTATTATATTGGTCTTATTAAGTGCTATTAAGAATAAAATTAAATAAAACGTTGAAATGACCAATAAGACGATATTTTCATTCATCGGGGTTTTATAATATTTTTCACGGATTAATATATCCTCAAATGCTTGTAAGCAGGCGATGATCCACGAAGTACTTAGAATGAATATTCTTAGAAAAGAAACACCTTTTGACCGGATTAGAAAAAAAGTAGCCCCTGCGATGAAATAAACCGAATAATTAACATTTAACCAGTAATACCAATAATCATTCTGGATGAAATATTCAAGATAAATAGTAGCCGATAACCACAATATAAGAAATAATTGTATCCAGTCAATTTTTTTTATGATCAAGATAATGCCAATCAATATATAAAATTTTAATTCAAAAAATAAAGACCAGTATGCCCCATCAATGGGTTCCACATAAAAATATTCGCTAAACATGGTCAAATTTATTAGGTATTGGTATGTTGTTGCACTAAATCTTTCACCACCCAAAAGTAGTGTCATTATAAAGGTAACACTGCAACATAGCCAAAATGTTGGGTATAGCCGGACGAACCTAGAAACAAGAAACTTTCTTAAACTACCCTCGCTAGCTGTCATTAAAATAACAAAGCCACTGATCATAAAAAATAAATTGACCCCTAAATAGCCAAACTTAGCATAGCGTGATAAAAGAGGGTAGGGCATTGTCGTCATGTCATTTGCCGCATACCCTCTAAATGCATAATGAAATATTACGACTGCTATTGCAGCAATAAAGCGGAGAAGATCAATTTCGTTAATTCTAACTTGTGTAAATTGTGGTTTATGGTTTGTAGTACTTGACATATAGCAATGTACCTCTCTGAAAAAATACAGTATTTTCGTGATTCCAATAAATGATCTTAGGTGTTTTTAAGGAATTTTTCCTCCACCTGTACATGCTACTAGATTTTTACCATTATTTTGGCTTGATATAAAAGCCATTTTTATAGATTTCTAAAAGGCTTGCAGGTTTTTCCGTGATTAGGGTGCATTGCCAGCCTTGTTGAGCAAGTGACCGTAAAATGCGTTTTATCTGTAACTGTAAAATTTAAAATTTGAATTTGCCAAAACAAGGTGTATGTTTTCTATGCATTCAAAAACATCTTCCATAATTTGTATGGCAGTTTGAAGAGCAGGACATCATTATATTCGCTGTATAATGATGTCAGACAACATTCATGGAGTATTCATGACAAGTAATCACACTCGTAACCCCGGCACGCCTCTCGACCTTGATTGGGTGATGGGCGCGCACATCAACAAAAGCGCAGTGGAGCGACGCACTGCCACGCTCACAGGTCGCCGCACCGTGAAGAAAGATTGGCAGGCGGCATGGCTTTTACGCGCTATCACCAACATTGACCTGACCACCCTCGCAGGCGACGACACACCCGGACGTGTGCAGCGTCTGTGTGCCAAGGCAAAACAACCGCTGCGCCCCGATATGATGGAAAAACTTGGATTAAGCGGCGAGCG
>JBEBCV010000037.1:0-12172 GCA_041157505.1 Chloroflexota bacterium
GGTTCGCCGCAGGCATGCAAGTCTACAGCGGTGATCATGTTGGTAAGGCGCATGGAAGTCTCCGTGGAAAGAAAAAGAAGGAAGTTGTGCCAAGTGTACCTTATTTGATTTCTGCCTGATAAAATATTCACATGGAATACAAACGAGACCAATTCACGATTTCCAATGACCCATCCCGACTGGATGTGGACGAGATCAGCCGATTCCTTTCCCGTTCCTATTGGGCAGATAAACGCGAACGGACTGCGATCGAAAAGTCCATTCAAAACTCGCTTAACTTCGGGGTGTACGATGGCGAAAAACTGATCGGCTTTGCCCGTGTGGTGACCGATTGTGCCACTTTTGCCTATTTGTGTGACGTGTTCATTCATGAAGATTATCGCGGGCAGTCGATCGGTAAATGGATGATGGAATGTGTCATGGCACACCCAGACCTGCAAGGGCTTCGCCGTTGGATGCTCGCCACACGAGACGCGCACGGCTTGTACAGCCAATTTGGGTTTACTCCGCTCAGTGATCCTTCGGTCTTTATGGAGATCATTGATAAGACTAAATAATTTATTGAGAGAATTGGGGGATAATTTGTGTCTACTCTGTTATCAGGCTCTCTATTAAAATCTGTTTTGTGTACCCCACTCCAACTTTCGAGGGATTTCTGTGCTTGAAGAACTGTTTGCTAAACCTGTAGGATTTTTTCTGATCGTCATGGCGATCATCTTGATCACACCATTGATTTCGGAGCGGTTACGCTTGCCCGGTATCATTGGCATCATCATTGGGGGCATGCTCATTGGTCCACATGGATTCGGTTTCCTGGAAGATAGTGACCGCATCCAATTCCTTTCGACCATTGGTTTGGTCTATCTTATGTTTAGTGCCGGTCTCGAAGTGGACATCAACCAGTTCATGAAGGTCCGTGCGCGAGCACTGGTGTTTGGTGTGATCACCTTCATCTTTCCGCAACTTATGGGCATGGGGCTTGGCTATATCCTTGGGCTCGACTGGCTGGGTATGATCCTGTTGGGTTCAGCTTTCGCCTCCCATACCCTGATTGCCTTTCCCATCCTCACCAAGCTTGGTGTTACTCGCAATGAAGCAGTGGCTGTCACAACTGGCGCAACCGTTCTTACAGATATTGGCGCTTTCATTGTGCTTGCTGTTGTCCTCGGTGCCGATAAAGGCGGTTTGAGCTTTGGGTACTTCGCACAATTGTTCATCCTGTTGGCGCTCTTTACTGCAGCCATCATTTTTGGTCTGCCGCGTTTCGGCAAGCTTGTATTTCAAAAACTGACAGGTCGTGCCGTTGAATTTCAATTTGTGATCGTCGCGCTTTTTGTTGCTGCTTTCGTCGCTGAAGTGATTGGCGTGCACGAAGTAGTTGGCGCGTTCCTGGCGGGCTTGGCGGTCAATTCCATGTTGCCGCGTCACAGCCCTGTGGCGGGGCATGTGCTCTTTATCGGCGAGTCATTTTTCATCCCCGTCTTTTTGTTATATAGTGGACTCATTACAGACCCTCTAACCTTCCTCAAAAGCCCTGAAACCATCATTGTGGCTGGCGGTGTGACCGTTGTTGCCTATGTTTCCAAATTTATTGCGGCATGGATCACCTCTAAAATTTACAAATACACCAAAGCCGAATTCTGGACAGTCTATGGTTTATCCCACGCTCAAGCTGCGGTGACCATCCCGACTTTGGTCATCGGGTTGGAAACTGGACTTTTTGATGCAACCCTCTTCAATGCCGCCATCTTAATGATCCTCCTCACTTCGATCACTTCGCCTCTCATCGTCCAGCGCTTCGCCCCTGATCTTCAAACTGCCTCTGCCGAAGATGAGCAGACTCCACTCTTTGGGCGGGTTCTCGTGCCTGTCTCTGAAGCTAATTCTGGGGAATTGGTGGCTCTGGCAAGTTTGCTTGCCCGCGGTTCGAAAGGAAAAGTGCTGGCAGTCAGTGTTGCTCAGGCAAAAGGACCAAACTAGAGCAACAGTTTGATGATGCACAAGGAGTTGCTTGGCAAGGTCAGCGCGAATTTGCATGACCCCGAAGCAGAGCTCGAACTGATCCCCCGCCTTGCCGCGACCCATGCACAGGGCATCTTGCACACAGCGCATGAAGAGAATGCCTCCCTTATCGTCATGGGCTGGCGCGGTAAACGGACCTTCCGCGAGAGCGTCCTCGGCTCGGTGTTGGATGAAGTCATTTGGGGTTCTGATACCCCCGTGGTGGCTGGGAAGTTGTCTCTGCCATTAAACAGCATGCAACGTGTGGTCTTTATCGTGCCTGCCAAAGCCGTCCCACCGATTGCGTTGCGCCGCATGCTCGAAGCGAATCTTGCTGTTGCCAAGGCGCTCAATGTCCCATTGATCGTCCGCGCCGATAAGAGTTATGTGCAGACCTTTGAAGCCTTGTTCGCTGCCATAGACACCGAACAGGAAGTCAAATTGGAAACCATACAAGACCAACTCCGCCCTGAAAAATTGGAGCATGAAGCCGTCAGTGACTTTATTATTTTGCCTGGTTTTGGTTCTCGCAAACGCGTTCAAGATACTCTTGGTAATATCCCCGAACAAATTGCCCGATATTTCGACGGCAATCTAGTGATCTTGCATTTCGATAAATAACATTGTGGGTGACCCGTCAGTATAGCAAGAATGCCTGACGGGTCACCCCTGCCTTTACTTTAGATAAATATCAAAGAATGCGATCGTCTGATTCATGGCTTGGGTGAAATACTTTGAAATATTGTGGTTATCGCCCTCGTATGTGTACAAATTGACGATCTGACCATTCTGCCTGCCCAACTCTGCCAGCCGAATGGAAAACTCCACGGGGACATCTTCATCTGCGGTGCCATGATGCAACTCCACGGGTCCAGAGAGATCCGAGAGATAGGAAGTGGCTGAGATCGAATCCCAAAAGGCGGGGTTTTGTTCGGGTGTCCCATACTGTTCGATATAGGAGGCCCTCCAGCCACGTCCAGTGGAACTCGGTGACGGCGTGAATGCGCCCGTTCGTCGCCAGTTGTATAACAGATCCTGGTAGGAGGCGACAACACCTGCCCAGATTACACCTGCTTTAATGTCATCTGAGATGACCATGGCGCGCAGGGTCAAATATCCGCCCATGGAATGACCCCACATCCCGATCTTCTCCGGGTTCACATCGGGATGTTGCTTGAGCGACGCGACAGCGTTCATCACATCCACTTGGTAGCCGGGGTTCCCATAAGCACCAGTTGCTTCGCCTTCAGATTGATCATGTCCGCGATAGTCAATCCGGAATACGGCATACCCTGAACGAGCGAGTTGATCCACATAGGCGATGTAACGTTCGGTGGTCTTGTACACATCTGGCGGGATATAACCGTGATTGAAAACAATGGCAGGGAACCCGCCTTCAGGTTTTTCACCATTGGGAATGGTGAGCAAGGCGTAAATTTTCAACCCTTCTGAAAGATAATAGACATAATACCGGCGATAATTGATGCCACGATCTAGCTCTTTGACGACCGTGATCTCACTGCCGGGATATTCCTGATTTCGCAGGGCAATGATGCTCATTGGATGCGGCACAGGTGTGGCGGTTGGAGCAGGTGTAAAGGTTGCCGTTGGTTCCAGAGTGGAAGTTTGAGTTGGAGTGTCCGTAGCCAGGATGGGGGTGCTGGTGGGCAAGGAAGTCGCTTTGGCGCAGGCAGTGATCGCTACCGAAAGCGCGAGGAATACCACTAAGATTTTCTTCATAATTTCTCCATTAAACTTCTCCATTAAACTTCTCTCTTGATCTTGTTATATAGAAAACGAAAAGAGGCGGTCTATTACCGCCTCTTTATAAATGTTTTACATCAATAGAAGTTAAGAGCAGGTATTACTTCCTTGCCCAATTACTCACTTCATGGATGTGTCCCGGTGTGGTGCGGCAGCATCCGCCAATGAGGGTGGCGCCGTTCTCAAACCACTCTTTGGATTGCAAACCGAACTTGTCGCTGGAGGTTTCACCGTGCCAGGTGTTCGTTACAGCGCTGTAGTATTCGCCGGAATTTGGATACACAATAATGGGCTTGCTACTGTTTTTCTTGATCTCACGCACCAGCGAAGGGATGTGTAAGGGTGAGGTGCAGTTGATCCCAATCGCTGCGGCTTGCGGTTGACCATCGAGGAATGCGGCAATATCCGCGATGCGCTCACCGTTGCTGATGCGTTCGCCATCTTTGGCGGTGAAGGTGAACCATGCAAAAGTATTCGGGAACTCAGCGAGTAGGCGGATCAAGGCTCGGGCTTCGATCCCGCATGGGATGGTCTCGCAGGCAAGGAGGTCCGCGCCAGAGGCGATGAGAGCTTCAATGCGTGGACGATGAAAAGCGATCAACTCATCCTCGCTCAGGTTGTAATCGCCGCGATATTCGGAACCATCTGCGAGATATGCGCCATAAGGACCGACCGAGCCAGCGACCAGCGGACGGATGCGTCCAACGCGATTCTCTTCCTTCGCCCAAAATTCATCGCGCGCTTCCTGTGCCAGTTGCACCGACTTCCTGATCAAGTCAAGCGCTTGCTCGCGCGAAAGTCCGCGCTTGGCAAAACCATCGACTGTGGCTTGATAGCTGGCGGTGATGGCAATGTCTGCGCCGTTGTTGAAATAATCGAGATGCACGGCGCGGATAAGTTCGGGCTGTTCAAGCAGCACACGCGCCGACCAAAGGTCATCGTTCAGGTCGCAGCCGCGTGCTTCAAGTTCGGTTGCCATTGCACCATCGATGATGGCGATGCGTTGGTGTTTGAGGATTTCTTCAATTGCATTCATTTTGTGGCTGCTTCTGCCTCGCGTAATTTTTCCGTCGCGCGGAAGTATTTTAGGTAGCGCATTGAGTTCGGGTCGCGCCCGAGCAGCAGGTCTGTAGCGCGGATGGTGCTGCCAAGTTTGATCGGGTCGGTAATGGATGTGGTTGCGCCGGTAAGCATTGCGATCGAAAGCATGGCTGCATTGACGGAGTGGCGGTCTGGCAAACCAAATGATACATTGCTGGCGCCCAGGCTGATATTTACATCGAACTCTTTTTTGATCAATTCAATCGCTTTGAGCGTGACGGTGGCGGCTTTGCTGTCGTGTCCGACCGTCATCACGAGCGGATCAATGATGATGTCTTCAATGGGGATGCCGATCTTGGCTGCACGCTCGATTACTTTTGCTGCCGCGGCGAGCCGACCTTCCGCTGTAGGCGGGATGCCCTCATCCGCAATGGTCAAGCCGATGACTGCCGCGCCTCTTGCCTTGACGATGGGCAGCACCGTGCTAAGTTGCTTTTCCTCCCCGTTGACCGAGTTGACGAGCGGCTTGCCGCCTTTGATAGCATTCAACCCAGCCTCCAGAATTTTCGGTTCGTTCGAATCGATGCAGAGCGGCACATCCACCACAGATTGAACAGCCTCTACCACCAGCGGCATGACCTCCGCCTCTTCGATCTGCGGATGACCGACGTTCACATCAAGCACATCTGCGCCCCAATCGACCTGACGTTTGGCGAGGTGCTTCACATAATCCATGTTGCGCTCGACCAACGCCTGCCCCAATTTTTTGATGCCGGTTGGGTTGAGTTTTTCGCCGATGATGACGAATGGTTTGTCAAAACCAATGGTGACTTCTTTTTTCTCCGATTTGAGAATGGTGTGCATGGGTGCCCTCCAATGATTTATATAAGCCACACCAAATGACCATGAATGTTTTTTGGTGTGACTTGTGTGTTTTAAGACATTACGACTTCAAGAATCTCAGAGCCGTTTCCGCCAATATTGCTGTTCCGATCGGCAAGGCTCGTTCATCCAGATCGAATTTCGGATGATGCAATTCGTACACAGGGCGTCCCTCGATCATTGTGCCGAGGGTGTACATGGCACCGGGCGCATCTTTGAGAAATTCCGGGAAATCTTCTGCACCAAGTGTTTTATGCAATGGTTTGACACTGCCTTCTCCGAGAAGGTCTGTGCCCACACTGGCAATGGTATCAGCCACGAATTTGTCATTAATAATGGGCATGCCCCCGAAAAGAAAATCCAATTTGTAATCACCGCCAAGAACTTTGACAGCATCGAATACGCGGGTTACTTCTTCACGGGCTTTCTTATGGGTCTCCAGTGAGGTAAAGCGGATGGTGCCTTTCATTTCCACTTTGTCGGGGATCACGTTCTCGGTGAACCCGCCATTTACCGCACCAATACTGATGACGGTCGGTTCGAATGGGTCGATCCGGCGTGAAACGATGGAATTCAAGCCCATGATGACATGTGCCAGCAAGACGAAGGGATCAATGGTCGCGTGCGGATGTGCGCCATGCCCACCCTTGCCATAGATCGTTGCTGTCCAGGTGTCCACCCCACCGCCACTGGAACCTTCATTGATCGCGATCGTACCAACGGGTTGGGTGGGGTCTACGTGCTGGGCGATCACATAGTCCACTCCTTCAACAGCGCCTTCCGCATACATGCGTTGTGCGCCGCTTAATCCCTCTTCATCCGCAGTCTCTTCACATGGTTGGAACAAGAAACGCACACGCCCGGGAAATTTTTCTTTCGCCAAAATTCGAGCCGCCCCTAATGCCATTGCGGTGTGAGAGTCATGTCCGCAGGCGTGCATCTTGCCTTCGTTCTGCGAAACATAATCGGTCTCATTCAATTCAAAAATGGGAAGCGCATCCATGTCCGCGCGAATGGCAACCAATTTACCGCCTTCACCGATCTCTGCAACCACACCCGTTTTGCCAACTCCGCGTTTTACCCGATAGCCCATCTTTTCCAGTTCATCTGCCACGATCCCCGCTGTACGATGGACGTCGAACCCTGTTTCAGGGTGCATGTGAAAATCACGCCGCCATTCGATGAGTTCTTCTGAAATTGCATGTGCTTGTTTGATCATTCTGTATTCTCCTGTGCTCAAGTATACAGGCAGAAAAGTACACTTTCCAATCTGCCGATCTACTAATTTACCTTTTCTTCACTGTTTCACGCTCTGCCGCTGCGAGGATCTTATCCAATTCTGCTTCCTGTGCCGCTTCCAATGGTTGAACCTGATGTTCACGTAGAATGCGTTCGGCTTCGTCGGTGGCATAGTCTGCCATTTGTTTGCGGCTCATTTTATCTTCCCAGGTATCCCATGAGTTGCGTTCGGCAAGTTTGGTCAATGCCATTTCGCCTGCGCGCAAGTGTTTGAGCGTGTGTTTGCTGGCAAGATAATTGCGATTCGTATCCATCACATTGCCGATGATCTCCACTGCTAAATGCTCAGCATCTGCAGAGAGACCCTGCCGTTGGCGATGAACACTTTTTGCCAATTCATTGTCGAGCACCATCTGTGCAAAGGAACCCATCACACCCGCTTCCATTTCGCCAATGCCCGAGAGTTCGTCTGCTCCAGCCAGGGCGGGGAGAGAGGCGTTCAGTCCGCGTTCGAAGGCGTTTTGAGCGTCGAGGGTGTGGGCATTCGTCGAGAATCCATACACGTTGACAGCGAACCCGTAATAATGTCCGAGTTGAACCGTGGCAGCGGAAGACATGCCCAATTCCACGCCCGCCCAGATCAGACCCGTCCGCGGCTCCAACAGACCAAGCCGACCACAATAGACGACACCGCAGCCGGGGTTCAGAATTTGGGCAAGGACGAGCGGTGCGAGCGTTTCTGCATTTTGCTGAACGAGACTGCCCGTGATGGTCATAGGCGAAGTTGCGCCGCCAGTGGGGGCGGGTAGGTTGGCATGGATAACACCCGCATTTGCCATATCCATGATGGCTTGGGCAGCGACATCATGCATGGTGAGCGGACTGACCGGTGAAAGCGAGAGGGTGATCTCATGGGATTGGATGCCAAGCACCGCCGCCATCTCCACCGCATACTTAACCTCATGCCCGAACTGGATGCCCGGTCCTTGAACTGGTTTCGATGTATTCGAAAGCGCATGGCGGAACATGTGCAGCGCCATCATTTCATTTGGAACATCCGGTGGTGTGAAGAAGGGTGTGACGTTGTTACAGTTTGGCAGTGCATCGAGAAGACGAATTGCATTCACGCAATCTTCGTCAGTCGCTGTGTGATGTGTCCCCGTGCGTGCATCGAAGACATCGCGTGCACCACCGAGATTATGAAAATATAAATTTCCGCCGCCCAATTCATTGACCGTTCCGTTTCGACCGTGGATCTTCGGACGTTTGTTGGCTTTGGCAACAGAGTCCATCACAAGGTCTGGCGGCATCAATACACGGTTGTCTTTCATCGTGCAGCCAGCACCCAACAAAATATCCAAACTTGGTTTGTGCGTCCAGATAATACCGATCTCGCTCATCACCTTGAGCGTCGCTTCGTGCATTGCCTGTACTTCAGCATCGGATAAAAACTTTAAGGGCTCCATTGATATCTCCTCTTCTAAAATTTGACGATAGACAACTGACTATTGACGATTGACGATCTTATGGGTCAATGGTCTATCGTCTATGGTCTGTCGTCAAGCACTCTTTCCAAAAACTCCATACGCTTTACTTCGGCATCGATCACATTCTCGATCTTCAAAAACGAATGTCCCTCATCTTTATACAATAATAATTCCGATTGTTTGCCCAGTTTTTTCAACTTCTCATGTGCATCGATCGACTCTGAAGCCGGGCAGCGCGGGTCGTTCGCGCCACAGATCATTTGCACAGGCGCATTCACCCGGTCCAAAAAGAAATATGGTGAACGCGAGATCCACAATTCACGCTTGTCTTCCGGGTCACCCATGTTCTCAATGTTCCAATGCTTCAGGTCTTCACGCGAGTTCTTGTGTGACTTGATCCAATCCAGAAATGGCACCACCGCCGAACCGCCGATAAACAAATGGGGGTGAAACGTCATACAGCACATCGTCAGGTATCCGCCGTGGCTGCGACCGGTCACTGCAACTTTATCTTCTTTTGCTAGATCATTCTCGATCAAATATTTTACGCCCCAGGCGCAATCATCCGTATCCACGCCGCCCATGTCATAGCGGCTGGCATTCTGCCACTTCTTTCCGTATCCTGTCGAGCCGCGATAATTTGGTGCGAGCACTGTCCATCCTTGTGCCGCCATATAGCTCATCAACGGATGCCACAAGAACGAGAAATGCCAGTTCGGTCCACCATGGATGTTGATGACAGCCTTTTTCCCATTCCCTCGATATAACAAAGCAGGGACCAGTGTGCCATCGCGGCTTGGGTAAGAGACATGTTCCGGTTGAATAAAATCCAATTTCACATCCAAAGACCTGGTGAGTTGTTTAGCCGTTCCGCTTTCGATGTCGATCGTCCACAGATCTGTCGGGTGATTTACATCTTCATAAAGAATGACGATACCATTCGAGGTGAACTGTGGAAAGGAGTGTAGCCCATCTCCTACGTTTACTTGATGAAGGTCCTCGCCTCTTTTCTTAAACTGAAAACTGGTCTGCGGACCCTGATGATGTACCCAGCCGATAGTTTCACCGCTTCGCGACCAAGCCGGTTGGAAATCATCCCCTTCAGAGTCTGTAACCCATTCGATCTGTTTTGTTTCCACATCGTATACACCGATGTTATGCCATTCACCATTTTCACAAGCGAAAGCCAACGACTTTGAGTCCGGTGACCAAGCCGGGTGCATGGCGTTCAGCGCTTTACCATCCACCTTCAGCTGCGTCGTCCCCACCCGCGGACCTTTGCGCCTTCCGACCGGCACAATGTGAATGCTGCGGTCACTCGCTTCGGCTTCAGACTCGATCGCGATCCACATCCCATCTGGAGACCAAGTTGCATCCCAGCATGGGTGGAAGACATTCTTTAGCATGTGCAATCCGCTGTCGTCGAGTGGAAGTACAAAAAGCGAGAAAATGCCTTTTGCTTCAGAAAGCACCGCGAGTGACTGTCCATCGGGTGCCCAGGACATGTTGGGTTGGTTGGCGTACAAAATATCCGGGGTCAGGTCGGTGGTTGTGTTTGTGGTGAAGTCATGTATCGCAATGTGATACGACTCGCTGCCGTCGAGGTCGATCGCAAAAGCGATCTTCGTCCCATCGGGCGAGAAACGCGGCGAGAACTTTGCGCCAGTTAAGTTGATCTCTAATTTCCTGGTGTCTGAGGTTGTGAGTTCCCACAACTCCCATGTGCCAGATTTGTTCCATGAGAAGATAATCCGGGTTTCATCTGGCGAAATGCTATAAGGTAGACCATTGTCTACATTGGGGAGGCGGAGGAGTTCAGGGAGTGTCAGCATAAGATTAGTTGAAGAAATGAGTAATGAGCGATTGTAGCTATAAACTCATTACTCGTTTCTCTTTATTGGTCACTTTCTCGATATTTTAAAATAATTGTGTAATAAAATTTTCAATTGCTCTAGCCAATACAATGACAAAGAAAATTAAAGCAATAACACCTACAACTATCATGGAGAAGATTGAAGGTGGAAAGCTCATTTCGATCAGAGGCTTTTTTTCAGCCATAAGGGATTTGAGCTCATTCGTCAATTTCTGCACCTGGTCAGGGTCCTTATACCGTTTGCTTAAGAGGATAGTTTCGCCTCCGTCGATTTGGAAAGCAGCAAAGGCGGTGCATCCACGCGCTTTGCTGCCTTTACTGCATTTCAGGTCGTAATCAATGTCATAAACGTTTTCTGCTGTAACTCCAGAAATTCTCAAACCAAAAATGCTGTCTTGGGAGTTGCAGGTATATAACTGATCTTCCTGCAACTCGCATGCCACCTGTTCTGAAGTTATCATGGACTGGCTAAACAAGGCGATTGCGGCAAAGACAACCGGTATAAGTAAAATATCACCAATAAACTTAAAGAATATTTTAAACATTAATAGTTCTCCGCAATAAAGTTGTATTGTTTTTCTGGATCAACAAAAAGATCTGAAATTATTATGCTGGTTGAAATGCCTCCAGTTCGGGCAATCTTTCCATTCCGGCTTTCCTGGCAAGGTTCAAAACAAAATCGTATAACTCTGCCTCATGGTTAGGATCAAGCACAGGTCGAGTATAAGAGGCGAGTAATTCCTTCACGTGAACACGCGCACGTTCAAACGTATCCAACGAACCGGCTTCCTTCCATCCGCGGATCGAATCGCGATCGATGATCTTTGTTGGCATGTACTGTTCTTTCGGAAAAAGTTTCATGGTCACTTTTTGTTTTAGGAAGTCACCGCCTTTGAAGTTGACGCCTTCAAAGAATTCGGTGGCGAGCGTTTCCGATTGGATGAGCATGCCTTTCAACATCCGTTTTGCCATCGCAATGCCTTCGGCGTCGATGACGAGTTTTTCAGGGCTTTGGCAAAGAAGTGAATCCAACATGCCTGCGCCGGAGATCATATTAATGCCGCTCAAGGCACCGACAAGGAAGCCCATGGTGCTGTCCATACCGGCTTGCATGTCGAGCACTTTCGTATCGGTTGCGCCGAGGTAGGTGTGGGTGGGTAAACCCAGCGCCTTGCCAACCTGCGCGTAGGACGAGTCGATCATGGCGGTTTCGATCGCGCCGTACGGAGTGCCGCCTTTGCGCATTTCAAAGATCGCTGGCGCGCCGCCCCAGACGATGGGCGAACCCGCATGCGCGAGTTGGTGAATAGTGATGCCCGAAAGGCATTCCGCCGCGTGTTGCGTGACCGCGCCCAGCAAAGTCACCGGAGCCGCCGCGCCAGCCAACGGCATGGAAACGATCTCTGCCGGAACGCCCGCTCTTGCGAGTTCGATCAATTGACCCGCACCGAAGTTGGACCAGATCAATGGCGGGGATGGGCAGGCATCGAAAATGGCTCGCGGTTTGCTCCTTAAGTTATCACGCCCGCCGGAGAAAATTGCGAGCATGTCGATCATGGCATGCACGGTCTGGTTGGTGAACGCACCCGTGACGATCGGTTTCTTTGAGTACATCATGACCAAATACAGACGATACAGGTCATGGATATCCTTGGGTACATCATGGCAGACCACTGCTGTGGACTGTGCATCGTATTGGGGCAAACTCTCCGCGATCTTGATGACGCGCAGAAGGTCTTCGGTTTCAGCGGTTTTGTGTTCCAGCGTCTCTGGAATGAGGACAGAAATGCCAGAGGAACCAGGGTCGAAGTGAACCGCGTCGCCTCCATACTGGATTTTGGGATTGCCCTCGTAATCGTAGAGATGGAACACACGTGGAACGGTT